>CALVTH010000027.1 GCA_944360115.1 uncultured Clostridia bacterium | reverse complement strand
TCAGAAGTTCACGCGGGCGAAGTACAGCACTTCGTTGTAGTTGACCTTGCCTATCTCGGCGAGCAGGTAGATGTTGCCGTCGGAGTCTGCGGTTATGCAGGAATAGCCCGCGGCACCGCTGTAGACGCGGCAGGTTTCCCATGTCTTGCCGTTGTCCGTGCTTGCGGCTATGGTGAGGTTGGCGCGGGTGAGGAAAGAGTCGGGGTAGGAGATGAGCAGGGTGCCGTCTGCGTTGAGGGCGAGGGAGGCCATGCAGATGGGGCTCTTGAGGGTGGTGTCCACAGTCTTTTCGTACCAGGTTTCGCCGCCGTCGTTGGAGTAGGACAGGCGCTGATACTGTTCGTAGTGCGGTGCGCTGCAACCCGTCATATCCCTGACGACCATGACCAGTTCGCCGTTGGGGAGCTGGACAGCTTCACATTCGTTGCCCGTGCCTGCGTCCTGACCTCTGTGCCAGGTGTCGCCGTGATCGTCGCTGTAGAGGACGAAGGAATAGCCGCCGCTGCTGGCGGGCACGACTATTCTGCCGTCATATTCGCCGCCGTTGAGCTGGATGCTCTTGCCGGGGCCTATCATGAGGGTGGTCTCTCTCACGCCGTCGGAGCCGCCGCCCGTGGCGTCCGCGACCTTGTCGGGGTTGATGTTGACGGGCTCGCCTTCCTGCGTGAGGGTGAAGTCGGCGTTGAAGGAGAACTTCGCCATATAGGTGTCGTAATCGTAGTTGTTGGCTTCGGTACCCGTCATATAGGGGAAGAGCAGTTTGCCCGTATCCCTGTCGAGGACGGGGGTGGGGTTGCCGTACTTGCCGATGTTTTCGGTGCCGTAGGAGAGCAGTATGTTGAGGTCGGACCAGGTCTCGCCGCCGTCGGTGGAGAATTTGTAGACCATATCAATGCTGCCCGTGTCGTGGGAGGAATTGCGCCTGCCCTCGGCAAAAGCGTACAAAACATCCTTTTCGAGGGTTAAACCGTAATGTTCGTTCAGTTCATCGTGGTTTACTGCGATTATGGACGGGATTCTGAAAGTGGCGAAGTCGCCCTCGCCGTTATTGAAGAGGAAGGAAGAAGCGGTGATTGCCTCGTCGTTGAACTCGCCGTAATCCTGCGCGTTGACCCATATCACGCCCGTCAGCATCATGGCTAAAAGCATGGCGCAGACGACGATTGCGGTGAGTTGTCTTTTTGACAGCACCTGTATGAGCGCGGCGACGAGAAGTATGACGGCGCCCGCTATCAGCAGTATACTGGAAGCCGTGCTGAGCGCAAGGGGCTGGACGAAGTCCACCACCAGCGAGAAGAGTATGCACAGCAAGAGGAAAATCACGGACACCGCGATGAGGGCTATGGACACGCCCGTGCCCACTTTGCCCGCCATAATCGCGGGGGTATTCTTGCGGAAAAGCAGGAAATAGCCTATGGGCAGAATGAGCAGACAGATTGCGAATATGACGGACATCGCCGCCGTGCTGAAGAACACATCCCTGCTGACGCCGAGGAAAAGCCCCACGCCCGCGACGAGCACGATATAGCCCACCAGCATTGCGATGTCGGCGATGAGGCGCTTGATGTCGAGTTTGCGAGGAGCGCCGTTTTCTTCCATAAAATAACCTTCCTTTGCGGACAAAAACGCGGGGCGAAGCACGCTCCGGGCAGCATCCGCTTATATTGTAAAGACATTATAACCCGGAGTGTCGTCTATTTCAAGCGTTGAGCGCCCGCAAAACCCGTCGCGCACGGATGTGGCGGTTGACTGGACGGGGCGGAAGTGGTAACATTACCGCGTAAAGAGGTGAGATTATGGACATTTACGAGTCGGGCGAAATGTATCTCGAGACGATATGCCGTCTTAAGGAAAAGGGCGCGCCCGTCCATTCCATAGATGTGGCGAGGCAGGCGGGCAAAGCCAAGTCCAGCGTATCGCGCGCGCTCGGCATACTGCGCGACAAGGGTTTCATCGACATAGATGTCAACGGGCACATCGAATTCACCGAAAAGGGTCTCGCGCGGGCGGAGCAGATTGTGGAGCGGCACGAAGTCCTGACCCGCTGGCTGGAAGGCATAGGCGTGTCGGCGGCTGCGGCGGAAGAGGACGCCTGCCGCATGGAACACATCATAGGCGACGAGACTTTCGCCGCCATAAAGAGGTCTCTCGGAGACTGAAGACGGCGGAAAATCGGCGGCGACGGGGCGCGGTTAGCCATAGCGAACTTTTTGCGTTCAAACCGTTGACAAAGTCCTGACCGCCGTATATAATCGCAGACACAGGAGTGAAAACTCCTTTTTGCGGAGACATTGGTTCGAGCATGCGAACCGCGTGCTTTCCCTCTTCCGACGGTTGCGTTTTTCGGGCGCGACGACGGGTCGGGCGGCGGGGCGCCGTGTCGTCCGCTTTTATCGGGCAATACGGTTCGAGTATGCGAACCGACGGAAAAGAGAGAGAAAGATGTCCCGCCGTTGCCGCGGCGGGGAGGAGGAGAGTGGTATGCCGATTATTCTCGCACCGTTGTACACGCCGCTCGTGATAACGCGGGTGGTTCTCGACGAAAAACTCAAGAGGCGTATGGAGGACCTCGGTATCGCGGCAAACGCAGAAACGGAAGTGTTGTCCGCGGCGGGCGGGAGCATCATCCTGCGCGTCAAGGACGGGCGGCTGGCACTCGATAAAAATATGGCGACGAAAATCTTCGTCACCGTCAAGGAGGATAAATGAAAAAGACTCTCGAAACATTTTCCGTGGGTGAACGCGGAGTGGTGTCGTCGGTAGGCGGCGAGGGCAAGATGCGTCGTCGTCTCTTCGATATGGGCGTCACTCCCGGAGCGGAGATTATGCTCCGCAAGAAAGCCCCTCTCGGCGATCCCGTCGAGGTCAGCATACGCGGCTACGAACTGACGCTCCGCAAGACGGAAGCTGCCTGCGTGCTTATGGAGGTCGCAAATGATTAAATTCGCTCTTGCAGGCAATCCGAACTGCGGCAAAACCACGCTGTTCAACAATCTGACGGGCGCGACGGCGCATGTCGGCAACTGGCCGGGCGTGACCGTCGAAAAGCGCGACGGGGTCTACAAAAAGTGCCCCGAGCCCGTGTCCGTCGTCGATTTGCCGGGCATATATTCCCTTTCGCCGTACACTCCCGAAGAGGTTATTGCGCGCAACTACATTCTCGACGAAAAGCCCGACCTCATCATAAACATCGTCGACGCCACCAATCTCGAACGCAATCTTTATCTCACCACGCAGATTCTGGAGACGGATGTGCCCATGGTGGTGGCGCTCAACATGATGGACGCCGTGGAGAAAAACGGCGACAAAATCGACGCGCGCGTCCTCGAGGACCTGCTCGCCGTGCCCGTGGTGCCCATTTCCGCACTCCGCGAGAAAGGGCTCAAGGAACTTATGGACCGCGCGTATGCGGCGAGCAAACGCCGCCGCGACGGCGTCAGCGTGCTCGGCTCGTCGAGGCTTGCGGGCATAATCGGAGATGTCAAGGCGTTGCTGTACAACGCCGGAGTGGACTCGCCGTTGTTCCACGCCATAAAACTCGTCGAAAACGACGAAATCGAGGTGGCAAATCATCCCGAGGAATATAAAACGGTGCAGGAGTACAAGGAGAGGTTCACCGACGATGTGTTCGGCAACGACTTCGAAGCCATAATCGCCGACGAACGCTACAAGTACATATCCAAGCACTTCTCCAAGGCGCTCGTCAGGAAGAGCGGCGAAAAGCACGCGCTTTCCCGTTCGGACAAGGCGGATAAGGTGCTCACGCACAGAATCTGGGGTATTCCCATTTTCGTGGTGATAATGTTCGCGGTGTTCCACCTGACTTTCGCGGAGGATTTCCTCTATCTCGGCGCAATGGGGGCGCTCGGCGAGGGCTGGGTGTCGCTTGCGGGCAAATGGGGAGAGGGTATGTTCGGCTCAGCCGACGGTATCGCGTCCCCCGGCGTCATTCTTTTCAATCTTCTCGACAGCATAACGGGAAGCATTTCGGGCGCAATCGGCGACGCTATGGCCTCCACCACTTCCGAGTGGGCGCAGGGCTTCGTCGTGGATGGCATATTCGGCGGACTGTTCGCCGTGCTGTCCTTCCTGCCGCAGATAATAGTGCTGTTCATGTTCTTCTCCATTCTGGAGGACACGGGTTATATGGCGCGCGTGGCGTTCATCCTCGACAGGATATTCCGCAAATTCGGGCTGTCGGGCAGGGCGTTCATGCCGATGATAATGGGCTTCGGATGCTCCATTCCCGCGATGATAAACACCCGCACCCTCGCCGACGACAAGGAAAGAACGGCGACGATAAGAGTCATTCCGTTCTTCTCCTGCGGCGCGAAATTGCCCATTCTCGCGGCGATAGCGGGCGCAATCGCGCAACTTTATTCCTCGAACGCCGACGCAATCACATTCGGAATGTATATGCTCGGCATCACGGTGGCGATACTCTCCGTAATCTTTATGCGCAACACGACGATGCGCGGAGACACGCCCCCGTTCATAATGGAGCTTCCCGCCTATCACGCTCCGCAGGCGAAAGCCCTCGGTCTGCACCTGTGGGACAAGACCAAACACTTCGTCAAGAAAGCCTTCACCATAATTCTCGTGTCCACGATCGCGATATGGTTCCTCAGCCACTTCACATGGGCGTGGACCTATGTTCCCGACGAGAATATGGACGAAAGCATACTCGCGGGCATAGGACAACTCCTGCAACCGCTGTTCACGCCGCTGGGCTTCGGCTCGCAACTGGGCGCGGCGGGCTGGGTGTTCGCCGTGGCGGCGGTCACGGGCCTCATCGCAAAGGAAAATGTCATCGCCACTTTCGGCACGCTTGCCGCCTGTCTCGTTGCGGGATTCCAGGCGGACGAAGCCCTCGAAGGCATAGACTCCGTCACAACGCTCATCGGCGCAACGGGCATATCCACCGCGGGACTTATATCCTTCATCGCCTTCAATATGACCACAATACCGTGTTTCGCGGCGGTGGCGACGGCAAAAGCCGAACTCGGCACCAAAAAACTGTTCAAATCCACGCTTGTGTTCTGGCTTGTGGTGTCCTACATCGTCGGCACGGTGGTGTACCTCGTCGGCGAATGGTGGTGGACGGTGTTCATAGTGCTCGCGGTTGCCGCGGCAACGGTCGTCGGCGTCATTGCGTACAACCGCAAGCGCGACGCCAAAGTCGGACTCGCCGCAGCGGGGGCGGGCGCAATCGGCAGGCAATCTGAGTGTGACCACGCCGAAGCGGCGGCAGACGCCGACGGTCTCCCGACCGCGGATTCCGACGACGCTGGCGAAGACGCCGCAGACGACGGCGGGGCGGAGGACAAGTAATCATGACGGCGGCGGATATTGCCATAATAGTGATATGTTGCGCGGCGGTCGTTGCCGTGGTCGCCGTTGCGATAGTCCGCAGGAAAAAGGGCAAGACTTCTTGCGGGTGCGGCGACTGCGCGTCCTGCACGGCATGCCACCGCGGCGCGGGCGACGACGACTCCGCCGCACGCGCCGCCGCAAAGACTGAGCAAACTCCGCCCGCAAAAACGCCCGCATCCACCCCGTCCGCAAAACCCGACGAAGCGGAAAGGGAAGCGCGCAGAGACGCTTTTCTCAAGAGCCTGTCCGAGGGCGGGGAACATTGCGACTGCGCTGCCTGCGCCACCCGCGGCTGCGCACACAAAAACCGAAACACCGCGGATAAACATCACGAAAACGATATATAAAATTCGTTTTTCGTTCAAGCAACAGCCAAACCCGCCGAACAATCGGCAACCGTATTTCTCTCTTTTCGGCAAACGACGCAGCCTCGCGCTGCGTCGTTTGTCATACCGCGCAGCACGCAAAGGGGGCGTTTTGGGATGGCTTATTAAAAATTAATCCAACAATCTTCGGCGCTTTTGTTGATATATCTATATTGTAATGATATGATGTAAGCAAGGAAGCGTGCGCAACATCTTCGGTGTCATCTGGATGTCCTGCAGACGGTTGCGCGGGAGGTTTGTATGAAAGGCGGATTGAAAATTCTGGCACTTATTCTATGCGTTTGCATTGTCTCGGTGGCACTTGCCGCTTGCGATCCTCAGGGCGGTTCGTCGGGCAAACATCATTTCAAATATTCGAACGGCAGATGGGAGTGGAGCGAAGATTTGTCCACCGCCTATTATGTTGCGGAATGCGGTGACATGTTATGTTCGGAAGCGGATCGTCAAAAGGCCACCGTCGTTTTGTTGAACGCAGTCGAACCGACCTGTGTTTCGGACGGTAAAGTTGAGTGTATGGCCACGGTGAAAATAGACGGAGTAGTGTACACCGATACCCACACCGTTACGGTCGCCGCCCTTGGGCACTCCTATGTCGGTTGGCGATATGATCGAGACTGTCACTGGATGGAGTGTACCCGTTGCGGCGCGCAAATATCGTACGGTGCGCACGAGTACGAGAGCGGAGGCTGCACCGTTTGCGGGAAGAATTTTTACAGTCTCATGGTGACTTCCACTGCGCTCAGCAATGTCATCACCTATATCTACGACAACACCTACAAGAATGTCAAGTTCGACGGTTCCAACAACACCACGCTCGGTATCGATGTGGAACTCGACCTTGTCCTCGGCGGCGAGACCTACACGCTCGTGGCGAAGGGCAACCTCGACATCAGACCCGAGGTGACTTCCAAGGCGGCAGCGGCAGAAGTTCAGGACAACAGCGAACTCTATATCGGCATCAAGAAGGGCGCCAAGACCGTCATGGGCATCGGTTACGATGTGGAAGGCAAGGGCGTTGACAACCTCAAGCCCTATCTCTACCTCGTCTCCACCGACGACAACGGCGCGAACCCCGTCGTCAAGAAGGTGTACGGCATGTCCATCGCCAAGATGATGAACGACAATGCCAACATCGAGTACGCCGAGGGCACTTTCGCAACTTCTTCCGCAAACGGTGGCGGCGTTGATATAGTGGCAATAATCAAGGCGCTTCCCAAACTGATAGGCAGCACTCTGTTCGGCTCCACCTGCAAAATTGCGCCGTTCGGTGACGGCGGCACGCAGTACGTCTTCAACTTCGACCTCAAGAACACCATCACCAGTCTTGCAAGCGGCGGTATAACCGACCTGCTCGGACTCTTCGGCGACGCCGTCAACGACTATATCGGGCCCGTCGTCGACGGTATCAAGAGTCTGCTTCCCGAAGATATGGCTGCTCAGGTCACGCAACCGGGCGCGGAAGGTCTGAAGCAACTGCTCGCGGCTGTCGCCAAGATGCTCGGCAACAACAAAGAGAACAATGTGACGGGCACCTTCACCTTCAACTTCAACAAGGACAACACCTTCAACAGCGCGTCCATCGACATCGACGCTTCCAAGTTGGTTAAATACATTAACGACCAGGCGACCGCAAAAGGCGAACAGGGCACCGATTTCGACGGTATGATTACCATCAATTTCGATAAACTCGTCCTCAGCAACACCGGCACGGTCGACACTTTCGCGGGCACTCCTCTCGAAGGTCAAATCACGACCGGCGACGCGAATGTCACCAACATTCTTGACTTCGCTCTCGAAGCCACCGCGATCGGCGCGGACGACACCTACGAGATTTCCGTCAACTTCGACGCCAATCCCTTCGCCTTCGTCGATATGATGAAGTATTCCGCAAAGCAGGACACCAACGGGGATAAAGTCATTGACTACAAGGACGGGGATACCCTTGAAGGACAGGCTTTCTGGCAGGAGAAACTCGTCGCGTGCCTGAAGAACCTCGGCACCGCCAAGATTATTGTCACCAAACCCGGTTACGGCGCGAGCACCTTCGACGCAGACAAGGCTGCGGCAGAGGGCGTTGTTGCGGGCGATGTCATCATCTACGCCAACTTCGATCCTTCCAACGAAGACGCGGCGGTCGACCTCTTCATCTGGAACGAGGCCGATGGAGCCGAAGTAGTACTCTTGAAGGATTCGGAGGGCAATAACCTTTTCCCGTTGAGCCTCAACGACTTCGCGGACAAGACGATCAAGGACTCCGGCATTCAGTCCGGCACGCCCATTCCCGCGACCTCTTCGGCGGTTTATATCGGAGATATCTTCGGATATGTCGAGACCTTTATGTCTTACCTCGAGCCGCTGTTCGACTCCTTCAGCGCAAGCGCCGAGGATATGAGCTTCACCATCAAGTACGCAAGCCTCATCAACAATGTCGTTATGCCCGTCATCGCGGAGCTCGCCAAGATAGAGAGCCTCAAGTTCAATACCGAATGGGTTGACGCGAATCTCGAGAACCTGCTTGCGATCATCTTCGGCTCCGTTCCTGAGGGTGGAGATGCGCTTGTGCCCGCCGACGAAGTGGTGTTCACTCTCGAGAGTTTCGAGTATGCGGGCGAGGTCATCTACGACGCCGCTACATAACGGAAAACGCAATTCAACCCGTCAGATGACGGAAAACGAACCGCCGTGCGCACACCGCACGGCGGTTTTTCATTTGTTAGGCAAAACGAAATGATGGCTTGTCTTGCCGACGGAAAAAACTACGAACGCGTCGGACAGGTAGGTGGGAGAGGAGGAAGGCGGGCGGGTTAAGTCGTGGGCGATACAGCCTATCTGGTCGTGATGCAAAAGAAACGCCCGCGGCGGTGCGCTTCGGTGCGGTCGCTCGCGGGCGGTGCGGTCTGGAGTTATGCGGCGGGAGAGAGGCTTACTCCCACTCGATGGTGGCCGGCGGTTTGGTGGTGATGTCGTACACCACGCGGTTGACGCCCTTGACCTCTTTGACGATACGGGAGGACGCGGCGCGGAGCACGGAATAGGGAAGTTCCACCCAGTCGGCGGTGACGGCGTCGTGAGTGTTGATTGCGCGCAGGGCTATCATATGCTCGTAGGTTCTGCCGCCCGTGGCGTCCACGCCCGTGGACATGCTGTCGTTGATGATTGCGAAATACTGCCACACTTTGGTGCCGAGTCCGGCTTTTTCGATTTCCTCGCGGAAGATGAAATCGGCTTCGCGGAGTATGGCGAGTTTCTCACGGGTGATTTCGCCTATCACGCGCACGCCGAGACCGGGACCGGGGAAGGGCTGACGGTCGACGATGAAATCGGGCAGACCGAGTGCGCGACCCACTTCGCGCACCTCGAACTTGTAGAGGTCGCGGACGGGCTCGACGAGTCCTTCGAAACCGATGTTTTCGGGCAGACCGCCGACATTGTGGTGCGACTTGACGAGTTTGTTCTTGCCGTCGGTACCGCTCTCGATGATGTCGGGAAGAATGGTGCCCTGGGCAAGAAATTCGATTTTTCCGAGTTTTTTGGCTTCTTCCTCGAACACGCGGATAAACTCTTCGCCGATGATTTTACGTTTCTTTTCGGGGTCGGCAACGCCGACGAGTTTGCCGAGGAAACGGTCCTCGGCGTCCACCGCTACGAGGTTCATTCCGAACTGTTTCTCGAACACTTCGCGCACCTGTTCGAATTCGCCCTTGCGGAGCAGACCGTGATTGACGAAAACGCAGATGAGGTTGTTGCCGATTGCCTTGTGAATGAGTGCGGCGCACACCGAACTGTCGACGCCGCCGGAAAGCCCCAGCAGCACTTTCTTGTCGCCGACCTGTTCGCGTATGGCGGCAACTTGCTTTTCGATGAAGTTCTTGTCCATAGGTCCTCCTGAGTGTATGGCGGTTGATTGACAGTCGCCATACAGGGCGCTCTGCGCTTCAGCCGTACGATTGTGGACATTATACAATATTTTGTCGCCGCGCACAACTAAAACGCGCGATTGTCGGCACTATTTCCTGCGGGACGCACTTCCAGACAGGCTTCCATAAAATCCTGACGTATTCCGCGTTCCGTGGCGGTGGCGAGATAACGTCCCGTGAGCCTGCCGCACTCGTACCCGAGAGCCCGTGCCGCCGCGTACAGTGCGTCGGCGTTGAGAGGTATCTGCGTGTCGGTGCGGACGGCGAGCAATCCGACAAGACAAAGGGTTTCGTCCGTGTCGGGATTGTCGCGCAACACAACGAAATCGGGGGCGGCGTCGGCGCCTTCCATAGTCAGCCCCGTCAGGGTGCAGTCGGCAATCATAAGTTCCATATCGGACTTGTCCGCATAGTCCAGCGGCCGCACCTCGGGCAGTCGCACGTATTTTACGACGGGTTCGTCTGCAAGCAATTCCTCCACGCGACATATCGCCGATTTGCGTTCGGCTATGCGCGACAGGGAAGCCTCCAGCTCGCGGATTCTGCGCTCCGTGGCGGATTCGCTTTTGTCGAGCAGATTGAGCAAAGTTGCGATATCCGCGTCAAAACAGGACTTTATCTCCGCAATCGGTATGCCTAAACTGCGGAACATAAGAATATCCCATACCTGCAACAGATTCTGAAAGGACGGACGACGGTAGTTGTTGTCGGAGTTTCTCTCGAATCGGATGAGGTTTTCTTTTTCCCAGAACCGCAATGTAGACGCATTGAGCCCGACTATGTCCGCAATGCGCGAAATATGGTTGTCGCCGCCGTTTTTGTCCGCTTTCATTTTCTCCGTTCAACTCCTTGACATTAAAGTTGCTTCAACGTTTATACTGTAGCGGAAATTGCTCGTTCATGCAAGCAGGTGCTGTAGTGTTGAAGAAATTCTTGCGTTTCGTTTTGCCGTCTATGACGGCTTTCGCGTTCACCGGATTGTATTCCATAGTGGACGGTTTCTTCGTGGGCAACAATGTCGGCGACGACGGTCTTGCCGCAATCAACGTGGCTTATCCTCTCGTCGCGCTGATAAACGCAGTGGGCACCGGCATAGGTATGGGCGGTTCGGTTATGCTTTCGATGGCGCGCGGGCGGGGCGATTCCCGAGCCGAGAAACGCTATCTCGGCAACACACTTATTTATTTGCTCGCGGCAAGCGTGGTGATAACCGCCGTTATGATTGCGGCTTACGCTCCGCTTATAGATGTCTTCGGCGCGGAAGGCATAGTCAACGAATACGCCGACGCCTATATTTTCGTTCTGGCTTGTTTCGCCACGGTGCAGATATTCTCCACGGGGTGCGTGCCGCTTCTCAGGAATTTCGGCGCGTCGTTCGGCGCTATGGGCGCAATGGCGGCGGGGTTTGCCTCCAACATATTCCTGGACTGGTTGTTCGTGCAGTACCTCGGCAAGGGCATTTTCGGCGCGGCGGTGGCGACGGGTATCGGACAAGTGGTCACGGTAGTGCCGTGCGCGGTGTATCTGGTATACAAAATACGCAGGCTGGGCAAAGGAGTTTTCGGGTTTTCGTTCCGTGAAATGGCCGACATCACCAAGGTGGGCGGTTCTCCGTTCGGCGTTTTGCTGTGTCCGCAACTGATTACCATAATCCTCAACAAATTTCTTTTCGTCCACGGCAATTCGGCATACGTCGCGGCGTATTCCGTGATAATGTATGTCTACTGCGTGGTCCTGCTTTTGTTACAGGGCGTAGGCGACGGGGCTCAGCCGCTGATAAGTGTCGTGCAGGGAGAGGGGGACAAGTCTTCCGCCCTGAAATTGCGCAATTACGCGTACGCCACGGCGCTGGCGGTCGCGGCGGTTTGTTTCGCGGTGCTGTATCTTGGCAGAAATCTTGTGCCCGAAGTATTCGGCTCAGGAGATTTTGCGGCGTACGAATCGGCGAGAATTCTGCCGTTCTTTGCGGGCAGCGCGTTGTTTACGGCGGTGAGCAAGATTACGGCGGCTTATTTCTATTCGATGAACAGAAACGCCTTCGCGTACGTAATCGTTTACGGAGAACTGGCGGCGGTAATCGTGCTGGTGCTGACTTTGCCGCAGTCGCTCGGAATAGACGGCGTGTGGCTGGCGCTGCCGCTTGCACAGGTGATAATCGCGTTTATCGCGCTCGCAATGTTGGCGGGACTTTATTTTCGAGGCAAAAAATATCCCGATTTCCCCGAATACGTGCGGATTTCCCGCGACTGACCCCGCAACGCGTCGGTAGAAGGGACGAAGCGGCGCATAGCCTGCGACGGAATTTATACGTTTCCGCTTCGCTCGGACGGAAAGAGGAGAATTTTCGGATAACGAAAAACGCGCCGCACGGGCGCGTTTTTTCGGTTTGGCAATGATTATCGGCGTTCTTCCTCAAGCGCGGTCCGTTCGAGAGATTTGAGCAGGAACGCCTTGGTTTTTTCGCTCTGCGGATTTTCGAAAATCTGATAGGGTGTTCCCGTTTCTTCTATTACGCCGTCGGACATAAAGATGACTTTGTCGGCGACGTTCCTCGCAAATTCCATTTCGTGGGTGACTACTATCATAGTGCTGTCGCCCGACTTCAATCCTTTGATGACCTTGAGAACTTCGCCCGTAAGTTCGGGGTCGAGTGCGGAAGTGGGCTCGTCGAAGCAAAGTATGTCGGGGGAGAGCGCGAGGGCGCGCGCTATTGCTATGCGTTGCTGCTGTCCGCCGCTCAGTTCGCAGGGATACGCCGTCGCGCGGTCTCCGAGTCCGACGCGCTCGAGAAGAGCGCGGGCGCGGGCGTCGGCGTCGCCGAGCAACCGTTCTTTGGCTTCGGCTTTCAGCGCCTTGACGCGCAAAGAATTTTCTTCGGCGTATTTCGCTTTATACTGGGCTTTAAGTTGCGATTTCGTCGTCTTAAGTTCCTCTTTCGTCAAGTTCGCGCTTTCGGCTTCGGCGACGGATTCGAGGTAGGCGCGCTTCAGTTGCGCGTTTGCGGCCTTGCGTTCTTCGCTCTTTGCCTCCGCGTCGATTGCGCGGTATTCCGCGCGCAGTTTTTCTTTGGCGAGAAGGGTGGCGGCCAGTTTTATATTGGTCAGCGCGTTGTAGTGCGGGAAGAGATTGAACTGCTGAAAAACCAGCCCGAAATGCAACCTTTTCTTGCGTATGTCCGAGTGCGTCTCGCGCTTTTGCGCCGCGCCGTCGAACAGCACTTCGCCGTTCACGACAATCTGCCCGCTGTCGGCGGTCTCCAGAAAGTTGAGACAGCGCAACAGGGTGGTTTTGCCGCTGCCCGACGAACCGATGATGACGAGGACTTCGCCCCTTTGCAGGTCGAAGTCTATGCCTTTCAGCACTTCCGTTCCGCCGAAATTCTTTTTCAGTCCTTTTACTTCGAGTATCGGCATATCACACCTTGTAGTAGTCCAGTTTCTTTTCCGCAAAAGAGAAAAGCACGGTAAGGGCGCCGTTGAAAACCAGATAGAATGCGCCCGCATAGAACAGAGGCCAAATTAGGACATATCTGTTCACCGCGATTTCGGCGGACATAATTATTTCGACGACGCCTATTATGCGCGCCAGCGAAGTGTCCTTCACAAGGGTGATGACTTCGTTGGACATCGGAGCCAGCACGCGCTTGACTACTTGCGGCAACACTACGCGGAAGAAAGTCTGGGCTTTCGTCATGCCGAGAACCTGCGCTGCTTCGTACTGTCCGCGAGGGACCGACTCGATACCGCCTCGGAAAATTTCCGAAAAATATGCCGCATAGTTGATGGCGAAAGCAATGCATACGAAGATGAAATTCACGTTCGCCATCGAGGTGTTGAAGAACAGGGCGATTTGCTTGTTCATGACATTGAACACCGTACTCGGGATAAAGCTTATCACGAGTATCTGCAACATAAGTGGCGTCCCGCGAATTACCCAAACGAAAGCGCGCGTCAACCACCGAAGCGGCTTGAAGCGCGTCATCGAACAGCTCGCCACAATAAGCCCGAGCGGGATTGCCACTACGAGCGTTATTGTGAACAGGAGAATAGTAAGCCCGAACCCCGTGAGGAGGTCGCGCGTTATAGTTTCAAACATTTTCAGATTTCCATCGTGAGGATTTTATAAGCGGCGGAGCCGTTTTCAACTGCCACGATGGCCTCTTTGGAATTACGCAGGAATTTTGCAAGGGTGTTATATTTTTCGGCGTCATCTTTGAGCACAACGCAAGCCTGTTTGTTGGCGAGATAGGGCACGCTGATGGTCATATTGGCCGCGAGGTCGTCGGTTATGGTCATGCCGTTCCAGATGAGGTCAATATTACCGTTGGCGATGAGGTTTTCCTTTTGGCTCCATTCGATGAGGACAAATTCGACGCGGATATTTGTATTATAAAGTGCATTGAGGAATTCGAAGACCGCCTTGGCAAGTTCGATATCGTAGCCGATCAACGTGTCTGTGTTTGTGTCGACGTACGCTATGGGCGCGAATTCGGTATAGCCTATGTAGACCACGCCGTCGTTGACAATCTGGTTCCATGAGTTGTCGGTGGCATCGGCATAGGGGTTGACAGTGGCGGCAGAAATGAGATTTTCGCTTGTGAGACCGTAGGTTGCGCCTATTTGGGCGAGCCTGCCGTTTTCGTTGAGAGCGATGAGGGCTTCGTTGATTTTACCCATAAAAGCCTCGGAGCCTTTTTTTGCGGCGATGCCGTATTGCTCTTCGCTGAGAACGATGTTGTCGAGAACAACCATTTTACCCGCAAAATCTCCGCTGGACGTGTAGTATCCGGCCATGACGGAGTCCATAACCGCGATGTCGGCACCGCCGTTGTTGAGTTGGGTGAGAGTGTCCATCTGTTTCGTAAGGGCAAGCAATTCTTTCCCGAAAAGAATGGTGTCGTTGCTTGTGTTCTTGTCGGGATTGCAAGCCGTGAGGGAGAGCGCGAGCACGCCGACAAGCGCTGCGAGAACGATTATCGTGATGATTGTCTTTTTCATAATCACTCCTTGTTTCGGGTGCGGAAACCCTCCCGCAACCGTGATGTCGCCATTATACTTTACTTCGCTAAACTTGTAAAGCGTTTGCGGTACAATTTTTGCGGCATTTGATATTTTTGTCGCGCGCCACGCGGGCGCGAGGGGCGCGGCGTGCCCGCGCCGTACGGTAAAGCCGTCTCGTTGCGGCTGTCGCAGTCGGGTGCGCCTTTCGGGCAAACGGCAGTCCGACGGGCGGTTGTTTGCGGGCGGTTGCTTGAGGGAGGGCTGACCGCGGGCTGTCCGCGACGGGCGACCGTTCGGCAGGCGACTTGCGGAAAAACCGTCGCAGGTCGGAGACATCGGGCGGCAAACGGGCGCGACGGGCGGTCGTGCGGTGGACGAAGACATAACGGCGCGTAACAACGGCAAACCGCCTGAAATGCGCACAAAACCGCGACAAAACCGTTGACAGCGCGGGGGCGCGGTGCTAAGATTGTGTCAATCGAAAACCGTTGAAGGGAAGAAAACGGGCGACGGACTCAGAGAGAGTCGGCGGCGGTGTGATGCCGACAGAAACCGAACCCGACAATATGGGCCCCTGAGGGTCTTGGCGAAAGGCAACGAGTAGTCAAGGACGCAATGCTCGCGTAAGAAGCCTGACTGTGTTGGCAGTCGATGAGTGGGTGCGGCAGCGATGTCGTATCAATGCGGGGTGGCACCGCAGGAGAAGTATCCTGTCCCGGCAGCAAGTTTTGCTGTCGGTTTTTTTGTTGTTTCGGACAAAACAATGCGACGGCGGCGCGCGACGCGTGTCGCGCGGGGAACGCGGAAAGCGCGGAAAGAACGGTTTCCGCGAAGTGCGCAGAAAACACGATAAGTGTTTCAGACGAAATTCGCGTGCGGGCGAGGAGGGATACGGACCCGCGCGGGAAAATAAATGACGGAGGTTATCCTTATGAGCAAACAATGCGAAGTCCCTTACAAAATCTATCTGAACGAAAACGAGTTGCCGAAGGAGTGGTACAATGTGCGCGCCGATATGCGCACCGACCACAGACCTCTCCTCAATCCCGCGACGCTGAAGCCCGTTACTCTTGCCGAACTGGAGCCCGTGTTCTGCACGGAACTTGCCAAGCAGGAACTCAACGACAAGGACGCGTTCATCGAGATACCCGAAGAGGTCCGCAACTTCTACAAGATGTACCGCCCCTCGCCGTTGGTGCGCGCGTACTGTCTCGAGAAATATCTCGACACGCCCGCCGAAATCTACTATAAGTTCGAGGGCAACAACACGAGCGGCAGTCACAAACTCAACAGCGCAATCGCGCAGGCCTACTACGCCAAAGAGCAGGGGTTGAAAGGACTGACGACGGAGACGGGCGCGGGACAATGGGGCACGGCGCTCAGTATGGCGTGCGGCTACTTCGGTCTCGGACTCACTGTGTACATGGTGCGTTGCTCCTACGAGCAGAAACCGCAACGCCGCACCGTAATGCAGGTGTACGGCGCAAAGGTCGTGGCTTCGCCGTCCGACACCACGGTGGTGGGCAGAAAGATGCTCGCAGAGCACCCCGACAACACCTCGGGCAGTCTCGGCACCGCAATCTCCGAAGCGGTCGAAGTGGCGGTGACGGGCGACGGACTCCGGTACGCCCTCGGTAGCGTGCTCAATCAGGTTATGTTGCACCAGTCCGTCATCGGTCTCGAAAGCAAGACCGCAATGGAAAAGGCGGACAGATATCCCGACATCGTCATCGGATGTGCGGGTGGCGGCAGCAACCTCGGCGGACTCATGGCGCCGTTTATGCGCGACAAACTCAAAGGCGAGGCGTCCCCGTATTTCATCGCCGTGGAGCCTATGAGTTGTCCTTCGCTCACGCGCGGCAAATTCGCCTACGACTTCTGCGACACGGGCAAGGTTACGCCCCTTGCCAAGATGTACACCCTCGGCAGCGGTTTCATGCCCGCGCCCTCGCACGCGGGCGGTCTGCGCTATCACGGCATGAGCCCCATACTCAGCCAGCTGTATCACGACGGTTATCTCGACGAGGCGCGCGCCGTAAGTCAGGTGGATGTCTTCGAGGCGGCCAAGGAATTTGCCAGAGTGGAGGGTATACTTCCCGCGCCCGAATCCGCCCACGCAATCAAAGTGGCAATGGACGAGGCTAAGAAGTGCAGGGAGACGGACGAGAAGAAGGTCATCCTCTTCGGGCTCACCGGCACGGGTTACTTCGACCTCATCTCTTACGAAAGATCCATGAAATGCACGCTCACCGACGCGCCTCCCACCGAGGAGTCGCTCGCCGAAAGCGAAAAGGATATGCCCGACGCCGAATAAGCCCCCGAAGGCCTGTCCGCGCACGGCTTTGTCCGTCGGCACGCTCCGCGCTGCGCAAATGTCTGCCGACGGTAGCATAAGGCAAACCTTGCAATCAATCGCTGGGACGACATCGCCCGCATAAGCAATCGCACGAACAACCGCAGCCGCGTAGGCAATCGCGCAACAATCGCAGCCGCATAGGCAATAGCGCAATCAATCGTGCAAAAACGCCTGTCCGCATACGGCGGACGGGCGTTTTTTTACGGGACGAAAGGAAATTCTCGGCAAATTTCGCGGGGGCGGACAACGGCGAAAAGTGCTATTAAAAAGGCGTGTTTTTATAAAACCACTCTCGAAAACGCCTAAATGTATAATAGTTTTTGCGGTTTTCGAGAGTAGTTTTGGGTATTTCATCGGGCTGTCCATCGATTGGCAAGCGCGGCGCGGGGGTTGCGTGGACGGACGGGCGGTGCTATAATTTCGGAAGTGTTTTGCGTGCGCCCGTGCGCGGACTGCGGGAAGCGCATGCGAAAGGGAGTAGGGAACGGAAGTGAAAACTTTGCTCGGCGAGATTTACGACGGTGAGGGCAAGCCCGTGTTTTCCGCGACGCGGGAGTTTGTCGCGCGCCGTCTTTTGCCCGTGCTCGCAAAAGGCGCTGTCGCGGGAGTTGTCGTCGGGGCGATTGTCACCCTTTTCAATTATCTGCTGGAAGTGGCGGGAGAGTTCGCCGTGTTGTTTGCGGCGGTGGGCAGAAGCGACGGTTGGCTGTCGGCGTGTTATGTCGTGCTTATGGTCTGCGTCGCCGTGTTCATGTATTATTTCACGCGCGTTTTCCCCGAGGGCAGGGGAAGCGGTATTCCGCGCACGGAAGCCTCCGCCTGCGGCAAAATGAGATTAAAATGGTGGAGACTTTGCCTTGCCACCGTCGTTGGCAGCACCGTCTCCTTTTTTGCGGGGATACCCGTCGGAGCGGAGGGTCCGTCCGTACAGCTCGGCGGCGGTCTCGGCGCAGGCGTCGAGGAAGCCGACGGCACCGTGACGCGCGGTCGTCGTCCCGTCATGAGCGCGGGCATAGCCGCGGGCGTCACGAGTGCGTTCATCGCTCCCGCGACGGGATTTCTGTTCGTCCTCGAGGAAGTGCAGCGCAAATTCGATCCGCTTGCCTGCGCCTGCGCGGCGATTTCCGTGTTTTACGCCTACGCCGTGAGGATTCTTCTCGGCGGCGTGCTCGGAATGAAAGAGGTTTTCATTGCCGCGGAAGGATTGCAGGCTTTGCCCGTGGCGTATATGTGGGCGCCGCTGATCGGCGGCGTGTTCGCCGCTCTCGTGGCAAGGCTGTTCAACGAAGTCATCCTGCGCGCCGACTCCATAAGCGCGCGCTCGCGTATGTCGCGCCTCGTTCCTTTGGTCGTCGTATTTGCGCTGTCGGGTGTTGTCAACATCTTCCTCGCCGACGAGGTGGGCAGCGGTATGACCATAATCAACGGCATAATCGGCGGCAAGTACGACTGGACGGACACGGCTTTGCTTTTCGTGGTCAAATTCGCGCTGGTGTGCATGGTTTTCCGCGCCGCGCCGACGGGGGGTATGATGGTGCCCATGCTGGCAATCGGCGCGATGACGGGACATCTTGCGGGATGTCTGTGTCAGGCGGCGGGTATGCCGTCGGAGTATGTCGCCGTCGTGGCTCTCGTCACAATGTGCGCCTTTTTCGGCGCGTCCATAAAGGCTCCGTTCACCGTGGTGTTGCTCTTTCTCGAGACAACCGCGTTGTGGAACAACGCCGCCGCCGTGCTGGTTGCGGTGTTTGTCGCGACGCTTGCGGGAACGGCGCTCGGACAAAAGCCGCTTTACGACACTCTGTGGGTGCGCGACCTTAAACGCAGGGAACTGAATTCGATACCGTACAAGGCGGTTGCAAGATGAGTGCGGCGCGGAGCCTGCGGTCGTCCGAGGGGTTGCGGTTCGCACTTTGAACGGGGCAATTCCGAGTGGGAGCGCCGTTTATACGAGGAGGGAATGGATTTGAACGGACAGATTTTCGACGGTTATGTCAAAAGACCCGATGTCGGCACGGTCACCGTGCCAGCGGAAATCAGGAGCAGGGCGGAGCGCAACACAAAACGCCGTCGCCTGATAAAATTGCTTGTCGGGTTGCTCGTGCCCGCCGTCGTCATCACCGTGTTCATGGCGGTGGTGTGCGATACGCGCACGCTCGGCGGGGATTTCGTCGGCAACCTCGACGGGGCGTACGGCAATGTGTTGTCCGACATAGAGGGCATAACGGAAGCCGACCCGCGCATAGTCGATATAGCCATGCTCGGCGCGCACGACGCCAACACCTCTTCGCTTTCCCTTTCCAACGGCATAGACCATGTGACCGAGGACGGCATACTCGGTGCGGTCTTCCCCATCAGCGCGGGATTTCAGTACCGCTTTGCCGTGACTCAGTCCGCAACGCCGTATCAGTTGCTCATGCAGGGCGCGCGTTTTCTGCAGTTCAAGTTCTCGCTCGAGGACGGCGTGTGGCGCGCTTCTCATTCGGTGCTGGGCAGGGAATTGAAAGATGACATCCTCGATGTGCTGCGTTTCCTCGACGAACACCCCGGAGAAGTGGTGCTTCTGCTGTTCCAATGCACCAACGAGGAAAGGGAAAACGCCGACTGTCCGCTTTTCAACGAATGGCTTGCCGGGGTCGAATACAAGGGCAAAACCCTGTACGACTATGTCGGCGCTTACATTTCCGACGAATCG
The DNA here is from genome assembly GCA_944360115.1 of uncultured Clostridia bacterium. Taxonomy (GTDB): domain Bacteria; phylum Bacillota; class Clostridia; order Christensenellales; family CAG-917; genus Limadaptatus. The sequence goes on along the minus strand of CALVTH010000027.1, from coordinate 3,552 downwards.
GACGCCGCCGACGGCATGCTTGCCGACACGCACCCCGGGATAACCGACCTCACTTACAATTCCGTCACCGACGGAGGCAAACAGGCGGGGCTGGTGATGTTGCAGAGATTTTCCGTGCTTTACGGCGACAACCGTTATTCGCACTATTTCTACGATATGGACTACAGCGCCATGCACAAATGGCACAACAGAATGGGGTCGGATGTGCTCATCGACGAGATTGACGAGTACGCCCTTGAAATATCGTGTATGGGCGCATACCGTTTCATGCTCAGGGTGAACCAGACGCAGGCGGCGTTTTCGGCGGCGACTTTCGGCGACATTCTGCTCGGAATAGGGGAGTGGTCGCTGCTCAAGTTCGCAAGCAAGCACAATGTCGCGTTGCTTGACCACGCCAATTTCGACAGTTGGCTGAAACTCATGCCCATTTTCCAGGTGGATTTCGCAAACAGCGATTACGGCGATTTCAACAACCGCGCAAACGCCGCAATCAGGGCGCGCAACGAGGAAATAGTCGGAATATTGCTGGACGGCGGCAGCGTCGCCGACCTCTACGCCTGAGGGGCGGCGCGACAGTTGCGCACAACGGTTGCTTAAAGGGGGGAACATGAAGAAAAAGATTACGGTGATTGCGGCGGGAGCGGTGCTTGTCGCGCTGTGCGCCGCGCTCGTCGGGTGCTACGCGTCGGTGCGCGTGCCGGACTCGCATTATGCCGAAGCCGACCGCACTCTCGTAAACCCCGACGCCGACGCCTGCGCGGTCGAACTTATGCGGTATCTCGGCAGCGTGTACGGCGAAAAGGTCATAAGCGGGCAGTATGTCAACGAATACGAGGACTATCACTCCGAGCAGTTCAGGGCGGACCCGAGCGACCCCGACAGTCCGTCCACGGTGTTCAGGCTCAACGAATTGCAGGCGGTGCACGGCGTGACTGGGGAATATCCCGCGCTGCTCGGGCTGGATGTGTCGGGCATAGAGTGCGGCGAGCCGTGTTATACGATCGAACAGGCAATCGAATGGCACAACTCGGGCGGCATCGTGACGCTGTGCTGGCACTGGAAAGTGGACAATTTCGACGGCAAACCGCGCGCGTTTTACAGCGAACAGACGGATTTCAGCCTTGCGAAAGTCCTGCGCGACAAGGACAGCGCGCAGTATAAAGGGCTCATTGCCGATATCGACGCCGTGTCCGAAGCCCTGCAACCGCTCCGCGAAGCGGGTGTGCCCGTGCTCTGGCGCCCGTTGCACGAGGCGAGCGGCGGCTGGTTCTGGTGGGGCGCGAGCGGCAGGGACGCCTATGTCGAACTGTGGAACATCGTCTTCGAGCGCATGACCGAGGTGCACGAACTCAACAACCTCATCTGGGTGTACAACGGACAGAATACGGCGTGGTATGTGGGCGACGACAAATGCGACATCATAGGCGACGACCCCTATTACGACTTCAATCTGCGCGAAGAATACGAGAAAAATCCCTCCAATGCCGCACGGTTCAAGATGAATTACAAGACCAGCGGCAACAAAATGATAATGATGAGCGAGAACGACTTCGTTTTCGACATCGACGCGGCGTTCGAGGAGAACACGCGGTGGCTGACTTTCTGCACATGGTGCAGGGAGTTCGTGTGCGTGTACGAGCCCGACGAAAGCGGCGAATACCGCACCTATCCCGTGTACAGCGCGATGTGTTCCTCGGCGGACGAACTGCGCGCGGCATATACGCACGAGAGGACGGTGACGCTTTCAAGCCTTGTCGCCAGCGGCGAATACAATCCCGCGGGATAAATCTCGCGTGGTCGTCGCGATTCTATGCGGTTAGATTGCGGAAAAACGCCCGAAGCGGGCGTTTTTTTGCGGAGAATTCCCGCGCCTGAAATCGCGGTCAGTCGTCGGGGTGCGCGGCGAAAAATTTGCCGTTGGAGCGCACGACGGGGTCGTCAGGGAAAAGTTGCGCCAGGCGTTCGTGATAGGCGCGGCTGTCTTTCTTCCGTCCCACCAGATAGCAACATTCCGTAAGCCCGAGCAGGGGATTGAGATCGCGGTCGCGCGGATTCTCGAAGTCGCCCTCCTGACTGTGGTCGCGGCAGTTCAGCGCGCACCCGTACCAGAAAACGGCCTCGTCGTACCTTTTCCGCTCCTTGAAAAGCCGCGCTATGCGGCACACGACGCCCGCGCGCGGTTCGCCGTACATGAAGGAACGGAAAAGCGATTTCAGCGCGTCGTCGGGGCGGTTCTGCGCCGAGTGGCACAGCGACAGTATTCTGCACGCTTCGATTTTGTTGACATACCAGCCGCCGATGTCTCCCGTCATGTTTTCCAGAATCTCGACCGCCTTGTCGTACACTTTGTTGTAGTACAGTTCCCGCCCGAAATAGAATTTGTCGCGCGGGGAGAGCGGCATACCCTTTTCGATGTTCCTGCAATAGATTTCCAGGTTGCGGTTGGGGGCGGAAGGGTGGATTTTTCTGTGTTGCACGGCGAAGTCCGAGCGTATTATCTTGCCCGCGGGCAACACGCACTCGTGCACGCACCCTTTCCATTCGGGCGCGGCGGCGCGCCTCATAATCCGCTCGCGGAAATAGGTGTATGTGCTGTTGCCGTCGGCGTCGAAGGCGGCGTCGTAACGGCACATCACGAAATCGGGCTTTTCCTCGGCAATGCGCTCTTTCAGGGCGAGCAGTTTTTTGCCGTTTTCCTCGGTGATGACATCGTCGGCGTCCAGCCACATGACATACTCCCGCGTCGCCTGCGCGAAGGAAAAGTTGCGCGCGGCGGAAAAATCGTCCGTCCACTCGAAAAACGACACTTTGTCGGCGTATTGCCGCGCGATTTCCGTCGTTTTGTCCGTCGAGCCCGTGTCCACCACGACGATTTCCTCGACATAGGGGCGCACCCCCGACAGACACCTTCCGAGGGTGTCCTCTTCGTTTTTTACTATCATACAAAGCGAAATTTCGGCTGCCATTGCACCACTCCTCACCCTGCATTTATATGATGTATTGAGACGAGGCTACATAACTTCGGAGGTAGATTATGGAATTTTTCGGCAAATGTCCCAGGTGCGGCTGTTTCCCGTGCAGGTGCGGCGAAACCGACCGCAATGTGCGCAGAAACGGCTGTTGCCGTTGTATAGGTCCGACGGGTCCGACGGGTCCGCGCGGTCCCGTCGGACCGCAGGGTAACACGGGCGCGACGGGTGCGACGGGCCCCACCACCGTGACGGTGAGCGTGGGCGAAACCATAACCACGGCTCCCGGCACTTCCGCTTCCGTCACCGAGACCGGCACCACCGACCATATCCTGACTTTCAGCATACCGCAGGGCGCGACGGGTGCGACGGGTGCCACGGGCGCGACGGGTGCAACCGGCGCCACCGGAGCCACGGGCGCGACGGGAGCCACGGGTGCGGCAGGCGCAACGGGCGCGACGGGCGCGAGAGGAGCCACGGGTGCGACGGGCGCTCAGGGTGTACAGGGTTTGCAGGGTACCGAAGGCGCGGAAGGCCCCACCGGGCCGACAGGCCCCACCGGTCCGACCGGTCCGACGGGTCC
>CALVTH010000026.1 GCA_944360115.1 uncultured Clostridia bacterium | reverse complement strand
CCGTTGCCGCCGAAGGGATTGCCGCCGTCGGAAGGCGCGGCGGGCGGGACATATTTTTTGGCTTTTTCGCGCAGCAGAACGGCAAGCACGACATACGCGACCAGCCACGCGCCGAAGATGCACAGCCCCGCTATGCAGGCGCTCTCGTAGTGCACGCTTTCGACGACGGATATATTGTAGCCTATGCTGTTGAGGATTTCACGCAGTTGCTCGCTGCGCGCCGAGTCGCCGAAAACGGCTAGGTACATCGAGCACGGCACGACGGTCAGCAGTCCCTGCACGATGAAGTATACTCCCCCGTACAGATTGAAGAGGTCGGACGCCGTCCTGTCGTTCATATAGCGGCGCAACACCGCGAAGAACAGCGCGAACATCGCGCCCGTCAGCACCAGCACATCGGCGGTGAACGCCGTGTATATGGACACAACCGGGTTGAGGAAGGCGAAACATTCCGCCACGCCGATGACCAGACGCGCGCCCGCCGTGAATATCATCACCCAGTAGATGAAATCGTCGCGGTGGCAGTACATATATCCCCTGCGTGCCGACATCGTGAACAGCACCAATCCGCACAGATAGCACAGCGCGGCGGGCAGCACGCCCGAAAGTATGATGTCGAATATGACGCTTATCGCCACGGAAGCCACGCCGTCGGGCAGGCTTGACGAGACATCGGCGACTATCCCCGTCATATTGCGGAAAAGCGACGCCGCCACCAGCACCGCCCATATTGCGGGATACCATTTCTGCGAAATGCGTCTGTCGGGTACTTTGCGATAGTTGTAAGGCATCATAGTCAGATGGTCGAGAGCGTGAGCACGGCTTCGTGCAGGGCGGTTTCCTTGCCGCGCCTGCCCGTCAGTATGTCGTACTGCACGCCGTGGAGATAATCCACGCATTTCTTGAGTCGGACGGGCGTGTATCTGCCCGCCGTGCGTCTGCCTATCGTGACCGCCCACGGCTTGACCCCGAACAACGCGGCGAGCGCGGCGTCGGTGTCGTCCTTGTGCAGCGAAATGTGCAACAGACGGCGATAGTATTTGTACAGCATATTCACCAGTTCGAGCGCGGCGTCGCTCTTGCCGAGCAGACGGTCAAGCTCCTCGAGAGCGCGCCCCGTGTCGCCCGCGCCGACGGCGTCGGACAGCTTGTACACCTGCACCTCGGTCTCCTCGGCGACCAGCAGCCTGACATCGTCGAGAGTTATGACCCCGTCGCTGTACGCCTTGAGTTTCTCCACCTCGCACACGATACGGGACATAAACCTCATCGTGCGCAGATACAGTTCGCGCGCCGCGGCGGGCTCCATTTTGCGGACGGGCGGCCTGACGAGAAGCGCGGCCACATATTCCGAAAGCCCCGCCCCGTCCAGACGGTCGCAACGCACCGCTTCGGCGTTGTCGCCGAGTTTCTCTGCGCCGTTCTCGCACACCAGCACGAGCACGGCGGCGGGATTCGGCGACTCGAGATATTTCCTGAGCGCGGCACGGTCGAAAGTGCCGCCGAAATCGGGCACTACCACCACCCTGCGCTCGTCGAACATCGGCAGAGTGTTCAGCGCGGAAATCAACGCGTCCGCACCGTCCGCCGCCGACATTTCGGCATAATTGAAATCGGCGTAATCGGCGTCAAGCAGTTTCCGGAACATTCCCACGGCTTCGCGCACGAGATAGGCGTCGTCGCCGTGGACGACATAGCAGGCGCGGAGAGGGGCAATCGAACGCCCTTCCTTTACATCCGCAAGATAACTCTTCAATCCGAGGAAATCCACGCGCCGCTCCTTGAGCCGATTTTCTGCTTTTTTGATACAAAATATAATAACATTCCCCGTTTATTATGTAAAGCGCATAAGAAAAAACCCGCGGCGAACGCGGGTTTTTTGTTGCATTTGTGCGCCCCTCTCACAAAACCTTTGCGAGGAATTCCCTGAGACGGGGATGTTGCGGCGCCGAGAAAAATTCCGCGGGCGTGTTCTGTTCGAGGATTTTGCCCTCCGCCATAAACAGCACGCGGGTGCCCACTTCGCGGGCAAAGCCCATTTCGTGGGTGACTATGACCATGGTCATGCCCTCGTTGGCAACCTGCTTGATGAGGTCGAGCACCTCGCCCACCATTTCGGGGTCAAGCGCCGAAGTCGGTTCGTCGAACAACATCACCTTGGGATTCATGGCAAGCGCCCTCGCGATTGCGACGCGCTGCTTCTGCCCGCCGCTCAGCGTGGACGGATAGACATCGGCTTTCTCCAGCAAACCTATGCGCTCGAGCAACCTCTCGGCGGTGGCGTTCGCCGCGGCGACAATCTCCTTGGCGTTCTTGAACGCGGGCGTGACGAGTTCCCTCCTGTCGGCGTGCACCGTGCGGGAAAGTTTGCGTTCCGCTTTCTCGAGCCTGGCTGTCACCGCAAGTTTCTTTTTGGTAAGTTCGGAATCGTACGAAACCTGACTTTTGCCCGCCACTTCGGTGACGGTTTTCGTCTGCTCCCACTCCGAAACGATAGGTTCAAGTTCCGTTTTGAGCGCTTCAACCTCGTGTTCGAGTTTTTCGCGCTTTCTGTCGACGCTTGCGTTGTACTTGGCGCCGAACTTCTCGAACCACTTGTTATACAGGGGCGTGAAGGCGTTGGTGATCTTGGCTTTTCTGAGATCCTGCTTGCCGATTTTGACGGGCGCAAGGGTTATGTTCTTGCGCACGGTGAGGTTGTTGAACAGGTTGAACTGCTGGAACACCATTCCCATTTTGCGGCGGTGTTCGTTGATGTTCACGCTGATGTCGGCAAGGTCGACTCCCTCGAAGAAAATCTGCCCGCTTGTAGGGTCCTCCAACACATTGAGACAGCGCAGGAAAGTAGATTTGCCGCCGCCGGACGGACCCACGATGACGACCTTTTCGCCCTCGTAAATGGCTTCCGTAATATCGTCCAGAACCAGCAAATCACCGAACTTCTTGGTGAGGTTGACGACTTTGATAATCGGTGTGCCCTTGCTCTCGCAGTCGGTGAGCGTTTCGGTTGCGACATTGTCAATTCGCTCTTCTGTCACCTTTTCTCAACCTCCTTTCGATGAGTTTGATAATGACCGTCAGGACAATGACTATAACGAGATAGAACAATGCCAACATCAGGTACGGAACGACATACGAATATGCCGCGCTGCCGATGAGTTTGAACGCAGCCGTCAAGTCGAATACGGCAATAAATCCCGCAACGGAAGTGTCTTTGACAAGCGCAATCAATTCGTTGCCGAGTGACGGCAAGCTGTTTTTCAACGCTTGCGGCAAAACGATTCTTGCCATGGTGGCGGAATAAGAAAGCCCGAGACTTCTGCCCGCTTCGTATTGTCCGGAGTCCACCGACAACACGCCGCTCCTCATTATCTCCGCGACATACGCGCCGCTGTTAAGCCCGAATGTCACAATGGCGATTATGAGTTTGTCGACGGTTATACCTATGAGCGGGAAAAGCACATAATAAATGAGCAGCAACTGAACAACGATAGGGGTGCCGCGGAAAAAGCCCACATAAACATCGCCGACTTTAGAGAAGCCTTTGGCGATTTTATTGTTGTTTCCCGCGACTTTGACAGTGGCGATAATCGTCCCTATCAGCAACCCTATCAAAAAACCGAACAAAGCAATGTATGCCGTGTTTTCCAAACCCAGCAATACATTCTTATAGCCTCCGTTGTCAACGAAGGCTTTTACGAATTTGTCCCAACTTGTCTGAAACATTATGCGTTAAAGTTCTTCAGCAAAGAAATTGCGATTGCTTTGTCCACCACGACGAAGGAAATGTTGCCGTCAAGCATTGCCTGCACCGCGAGAGTGGGAGAATCGTAGCCCTCAAACTGAATGTTGGAATAACCGGCGAACCCGAGGTCCGCGCTTCCGCGCATATAGAACTCGCCCGTGGTGCCGCGCTGACCGCCGCACTTCGCCGCCGAGTCTTTAAGTCCGGCAAGCACTTCCGCGACCTCGTCGGCATTAGTACAATATTGGAAGGTATAGTCGTCCGCTTTGGTGATAAGGACCTGAGTGGTGTCGAAATAGGGGTCGCTGAAATCCACGACTTCCGCCCTGTCGGGGCTTATGGTAAGCGCAGCCATGCCGATATCGTACCTTTCCTGTGTTTGAACGGAAGTGACCACCGCGTCGAAATCCATGTGCTCGACCACAAGGGTTTTCCCGAGTTCGGCGGCAAGAATTTGCGCTATTTCGATGTCGATGCCGGCAAGTTTGTTTCCGTTGAAATACTCAAAGGGAGCAAATTCCGCATTGGTTGCGACCACCAACTCGTTGGCTGCGCCGGTAGCGGAGGTCTGAATTTCGCTTCCGAAGGACTGAAGTTCTTCCGCAGAAGCGTTGAGATACTTGGTGATGATAGCCTCGACTTCCGTCGCTTTCTCCTCGAGAATGGCGTTTACGGACTTTTTGAGTTCGGTGTCGGTCTGCTTGAAAATAAATGCGTACTGCTCGCTCGAAAGTTCGACATTGAGCATGTTTATTTTGCGAGTCGCGCTCGCGCCTTCGTCGGGATTGCAGGCCGCGAGGGCGAAGCAGGCGCCTGCGAGGCAGGCAAGCAACAGCATTGCTATGATTATTTTGCCGAATTTTTTCATTTTCTCCTCCCAAATTGCTTGGAATTTATGCAAACATACTACCACCGCGCCCCGCTTTTGGCAACCGATTCTTGCATAAATCGCCCTTTGCCCGATTAAAAGCGGCGATTTTTGCATAATTGCGCATAAATGTTCCGAAATCGCGCATAAATACCCGTTCTATTCGCAATTATACAGGCTCCGATACGGTGCGGCAGGAATTTCTGTTGACGGAACGGCGGGGTTCGGAGTAAAATTGAACAATAATGAAGCGAGAGCGCACACGCCCGCACACGCGGGGCGCGGCGCGCGGACACGAGAGGAAAAGATGTTGTTGAGCGGAGCGCAGATACTCGTGAATTGCCTTGCCGAGCAAGGCGTTTTCAACATATTCGGCTATCCCGGCGCGAGTATTCTCTCCGTCTACGACGCCCTCACCGCCTCGTCGGTAAAGCATGTGCTTGCCGCGCACGAGCAAGGCGCGTGTTTCGCCGCGGAAGGTTACGCGCGGCGCAGCGGCAAGGCGGGTGTGGTGCTGGCGACCTCGGGCCCCGGCGCGACCAATCTCGTGACGGGCATTGCCGACGCTTATATGGATTCCGTGCCCCTCGTCGCCATCACGGGCAATGTCTCCCTCGACAAACTCGGCCACGACAGTTTTCAGGAAGTGGACATATTCGATGTGACGATGCCCGTGTCCAAATACGGAATGATCGTCAAGCGCGCGGGCGAAATCGCCCCCGCCGTGAGACGGGCGTTTGCCCTTGCCGAAAGCGGCAGACGCGGGCCCGTGCTGGTGGACATCCCCTCCAATGTGTTCGACGAATATGCCGAATACACCCGCGAGACTCCCGTCCGTCCCTCTCCCCGCTCCCCTCTCGACGACGAAATCGCACGGGCGGCGGAGATGCTGAACGCGGCGAAAAAGCCCGTGCTTTACATCGGCGGCGGAGCGCGCGCGGCGGGCGCGGCAGACAAGGTGGCGGAACTTGCCGCCAGACTGCGCTGTCCCGTGGCGGTCACATATATGGGGCTGGGGTGTTTCGACCCCGATTCCGACAAATTCCTCGGCGTGCTGTCCGCGGTCAACGGACTGCCCGCCGCCGCCATACGCGAGTGCGACCTGTTCGTCACCGTAGGCGCGCGGTTCAACAGCAGATACGGGGCGTTCGGCGCGCTCAAAAAACGCCGCATACCCGTGTTGCAATTCGACTCCGACCGCGCCGAAATCGACAAGAATGTGCTTGCGGCGCACGCCGTCGTCGGCGACGCCGCCCTCTCTCTTGCCAAACTGCTTCCCCTCGTCGACGAAAAAGAGGAAGCCGACTGGGAATATCCCGCCCTGCCCGATATGCGGGAGGTCAATCGCGGCACGGAGATTATCTCCGCGCTGTCGCGCAAGACGGGACGGCGCACCACCGTCGTCACCGATGTCGGACTTCATCAGGAATGGGCGGCGCACAACTGCAAAATTTACACCCCCGAACGCTTCCTGACCAGCGGCGGGCTGGGGGCCATGGGCTTCGGACTGGGGGCGGCGATAGGCGCGCATTTCGCGTCGGGCGACCCCTGTCTGCTCATCACGGGCGACGGGTCGTTCAACATGAACTTCAACGAACTGACCACCGCGGTGAAACATCACATACCCCTCGTCGTCGCCGTGCTCAACAACAATTCTCTCGGCATGATAAGGAAATTGCAAGCGGCGTCGCGGAGCAAGAGCAATGTCAACGCGCCGTATCTCAATGTCGATTACGCCGCCCTCGCCCGCTCTCTGGGCGCGCGCGGGGTGACGGTATCCGAGACCGACGACATCGAAAGCGCAATAGACGACGCTCTCGACGGGCCTCTCCCCGTCGTCATCGATTTCAGAATACCCATAAACACGGGCATATAGGAGCAAACTATGGAAAACGTCAAAAGGCAGATAATCTCCATTCTGGTCAACAACCAACCCGGCGTGCTATCGCGCATAGCGGGACTTTTCTCGAGACGCGGCTACAACATCGACGCGCTGACCGTGTGCGCCACCGAAGACGACCGCTACTCCCGAATGACGATAACGGTGACCGCCTCTCCCGCCACTATAAAGCAGATCGTGGCGCAACTCGAAAAGCAGGAAGATGTCGTCAAGGTGGTGGGCTTCGACGGAAAGGAAGTGGCTTTCCGCGAACTGCTGCTGATAAAAATCGCCGTCGGCGGCGCGGAGCGCAGTCAGATTGTAGACCTGTGCGCGCTGTTCAAGGCGAAAGCCATAGACATCAACGCCGACAGCATAATGCTGGAACTGACCGGCTCCACCGACAAGGTGGACAATTTCATAAAGAACCTGTCCGTATATCCCATACTCGAAATGGCGCGCACGGGCGGCGCCGCCCTCGAACGCGGCGGCGGCAGTATGGCGCGCGAAGCGGACGCGGCGGACGAAGCCGCGGACACCACGGAGAAAAAATGAACACCACGACGGACCAAAGAAAAATTCTCATATTCGACACCACTCTGCGCGACGGCGAACAGTCGCCCGGGTGCAGTATGCATCTCAACGAAAAACTGGATGTCGCCGAAGCCCTCGAAGCCATGGGCGTGGACATCATAGAAGCGGGCTTCCCCGCTTCCAGCGAAGGCGAATTCAAAGCCGTACGCGAAATCGCTTCCGTGCTCAAACGCGCCCGCGTGACTGCGCTGTGCCGCTGCAAGAAAGAGGACATCGACCGCGGCTACGAAGCCGTCAAGGACGCGGCGGCGTTCCGCCTGCACATCTTTCTCGCCACTTCGCCCATACACCTCGAACACAAACTGCGCATAACCGAGGACACGGCAATCGAGATGATAGACCTGCACACGCGCTACGCCCGCGCCCTCGCCGAGGATGTGGAATTCTCCTTCGAGGACGCCACGCGCACGCCCCTGCCCTTCCTCGCGAAAGCGGCGGCGACGGCGATTGCGGCGGGCGCGACAACGCTCAATTTCCCCGACACCGTGGGTTATGCGACGCCCCACGAAATGGGCGAGATGATAACCTACATCCGCAACAATGTCGCGGGCATAGAGAATGTCAACATATCCGTGCACTGCCACAACGACCTCGGCATGGCGGTGGCCAATTCCCTTGCCGCCGTGCAGGCGGGCGCGGGTCAGGTGGAGTGCACCGTCAACGGCATAGGCGAGCGCGCGGGCAACGCCGCCATGGAAGAAATCGTCATGTCGCTCAGGACCCGCCGCGACTTTTTCGACTGCTTCACCGACATCGACACCACCCGCATTTATTCGGTGTCCAAACTCGTCAGCAGTATCGTGGGTATCAAACTGCCCCCCAACAAGGCAATCGTCGGGAGAAACGCTTTCGTGCACGAATCGGGCATACACCAGCACGGCGTGCTCACCAACAAATGCACCTACGAAATAATGAACCCTCGGGACATCGGAGTGCCCGAAAACGCACTTGTGCTCGGCAAACACAGCGGTAAACACGCGTTTACGGAACTTCTTGCCGAAATGGGCTATTCGCTCACTCCCGAACAGGCGGAGACATTCTTCCCCAAATACAAGGAGATTGCCGACCGCAAGAAAGAGGTGACGAGGAGCGACATAGACGCCCTGCTTTCGGGCGCGTTCCGCCGCAGGATAAAGCGCATATACACCCTCAAGGACTACGAAGTCACCGCCTACAAGAACTCGGCGTCCGCCAGCATATCCCTCGAAGCGGAAGGCAAAATCCACACCGAACGCATGACGGGCGACGGACCAGTGGACGCGGGATTCAAGGCAATCAACTCGCTGACGGGACAGAATTTCAAACTGGTCGACTATCAGCTCCACTCGGTGTCCGAAGGCAAGGACGCGCTCGGCGAAGCCACCGTCAAACTGGTCTCCCCCGACGACGGCAAGATGATGACGGGCAAGGGGGTGTCCACGGATGTACTCGAAGCCTCTCTGCTCGCCTACCTCAACGCCACCAACAAGCTGCTGCAAGAGGAATGATATGCGCATAGAATTTTACGACACCACCCTGCGCGACGGCGCGCAGGCCGCGGGCATAAGTTATTCCGCCGCCGACAAACGGCAGATTTTCGGTTTGCTCGACGCTTTCGGCGTGGATTTCGTCGAAGGGGGCGACCCCGCTTCCAACCCCAAGGACGCGGAATTTTTCGCCGAATTCTCGCATCCGAAGCTCGTGGCTTTCGGCGCGACGCACCGCAAAGGCATTTCCCCCGCCGACGACGCGGGGCTTGTCGCCCTCGCCGCTTCCGGAGCGGAGCGCGTGTGCATTTTCGGCAAAGCCGACCTTTCGCAGGTGAGCGAAGTCCTGGGCGTGTCGCCCGAGGGAAACCTCTCGATGATAAGCGAGAGCGTGTCTTTCCTGAAAGCCCACGGCAAGAAAGTCGTCTTCGACGCCGAGCATTTCTTCGACGGTTTCGCAAAAGACAAAAAATACGCGCTGTCCGCGCTTATGGCGGCGTATATGTCGGGCGCGGACACTCTCGTGCTGTGCGACACCAACGGAGGCACTTCGCCCCTTGCCGCATACGAAGCCGTGAAGTGCGTCTGCGACGCCTTCGGCGGCGCCGCAATCGGCGTGCATTTCCACAACGACACGGGCGTGGCGGTTGCCAATTCCCTGCTCAGCGTAAAGGCGGGCGCCACGCACATTCAGGGCACTTTCCTCGGTTTCGGCGAGCGGTGCGGCAACGCCAATCTGTCCACCATAATCGCCGACCTCGCGCTTAAGGAAGGGTGCGACTGCGCCGTCAATCTTGCCGACCTCACGCGCACGGCGCACGCCGTCGCCGAGATAAGCAACATCACCCTCGACCCCGCAATGCCCTATGTCGGCTCGGCGGCGTTCGCTCACAAGGCCGGTATGCACTCCGACGCCGTCATCAAGAACGCGCACACTTTCGAGCACATCTCCCCCGCCGCCGTCGGCAACAGAGAGCGCATACTGCTCAGCGAAGTGGCGGGCAGAAGCGCGGTGGTCAAGAAACTGGAGAATCTCTTCCCTTCCCTCGACAAGTCCAGCCCCAAAATCAAGGAAATCCTCGATATGGTCAAACTGCTCGAGATGAAAGGCTATCAGTTCGAGGGCGCGGACGGCAGTTTCGTGTTGCTCGCCGAAAGGATGATGGGCGCGTTCAAGCCCTCTTTCGAATTGGTGCGCTACGAAATCACGGCGGGCAAGCCCGACGGGGTCAACACAGCCGAGGTCACCATAAAAGTGGGCGGTGCGGTCACCACCGCAAAAGAGACGGGCAACGGACCCGTCAACGCCCTCGACAAGGCGTTGCGCGCAGCGCTCACCCGCAATTTCCCCGAACTTTCCGAGGTTGTCCTCACCGACTACAAGGTCCGTGTGGTGGACAGTTCGGGCGCGACCGGCGCAATGGTGCGCGTGCTCATCACCTCGTCCGACAAGAAAAAATCGTGGACGACGGTGGGCGTGTCCACCGACATAGTGGAAGCCAGCTGGTCCGCCCTCGCCGACAGTTTCGAATACAAACTGACGGGGCAAGGCGGCATAGTATAGACCGTTGAAATCACGGAGGCGGTTATGACGACGAAAATGACTGCAACCCAAAAGATATTCGCCCGACACGCGGGGCGCGATTTCGTGCGGGCGGGCGAACTGGTCACGGCGGATGTCGACCTCGTGCTGGGCAACGACATCACCGCGCCCGTCGCGATAGGCGAACTCCGCCGCGCGGGCGGAAGCGTGAAGTATCCCGACAAAGTGGTGCTCGTCCTCGACCATTTCGTGCCCGCAAAGGACATAAAATCGGCGGAACAGTGCAAGGCCGTGCGGGATTTCGCCCGCGAATACGGCATAAAGCATTTCTACGACGCGGGCAGAAGCGGCATAGAGCACGCCCTGCTCCCCGAACTCGGGCTGATTCGTCCCGCCTCGCTGGTCGTCGGAGCGGACAGCCACACCTGCACCTACGGTGCGCTCGGCTGTTTCTCCACGGGCGTCGGCTCCACGGATATGGCGGCGGCGATGATGAGCGGCAAACTGTGGTTCAAAGTGCCCGCCGCAATAAAAGTCACTCTGCGCGGCGCACTCCCCCGTTATGTCACGGGCAAGGACGCCGTCCTCGCCCTGATAGGCATACTGGGTGTGGACGGAGCCACCTACAAGTCGCTGGAATTCTTCGGCGATGTTTCCTCTCTTTCGGTTGAGGACAGGCTGACGATGTGCAATATGGCGGTGGAGTGTGGCGCCAAAAACGCTTTCTTCCCCGTCGACGCGGCGGCGGAGGATTATCTCCGCTCCCGCGGCGTAACCGTCTCGGACGACGACAGAATCGCGGCGGACGAGGGCGCGGAATACGAGCGTGAGGTCGTCCTCGACCTCTCCTCGCTCGCACCCGCGGTCGCCTTCCCGCACCTGCCCTCCAATGTGCGCTTCCTCGGCAAGGACGACATCGGCAAAATCAGAATCGACCAGGTCGTCATCGGCAGTTGCACCAACGGTCGCATAGGCGATATGCGCGCGGCGGCAGGCGTGATGAAAGGTCACAAGGTCGCCGACGGCGTGCGTTGCATAGTCATTCCCGCCACCCCCGAGGTGTATTCGGCGTGCCTCGACGAAGGCATAATCAGGATTTTCACGGACGCGGGAGCCGTGGTGTCCACGCCCACCTGCGGACCGTGCCTCGGCGGGTATATGGGCATACTCGCGGCGGGTGAAAGCGCAGTCGCCACCACCAACCGCAATTTCGTCGGGCGCATGGGCTCGACGGAAAGCAAAGTCTATCTGGCGTCGCCCTATGTCGCGGCGGCGAGCGCGCTGACGGGTTACATAAGCGCGCCGTGGGAGGTGTGATATGACCACGGGCAAAGTTTTCAAATACGGCGACAATGTCAACACCGATGTCATAATACCGGCGCGTTATCTCAACGACGCGAGCGCGGAAAATCTGCGCGCCCACGCAATGGAAGACATAGACGCCGACTTCTCGAAGAATGTCCGCAAGGGCGACATCGTCGTCGGCGGCAACAACTTCGGCAGCGGGTCGTCCCGCGAGCACGCTCCCCTCGCCCTCAAAGCGAGCGGCGTGTCCGCGGTCATCGCGAAAAGCTTCGCGAGGATATTCTTCCGCAATGCCGTCAACATAGGACTGCTCGTCCTCGAAATGCCTGAAGCGGCGGATGAAATAGCCGAAAACGACATCTTAACCCTCGATGACGACAAAATCACCGACGAGACCACGGGCAAGACCTATCCCCTACCGCCCATGGACGGCTATGTCAAAGACATACTCGAAAAGGGCGGACTTATGGAGGCGATGAGATGAAAGCCGCGATTCTCACTCTCCCCGGAGACGGAATAGGTCCGGAGATAATCGCGGCGGCAAAGCGAGTGCTTTCCACCGTCGCCGACAGGTTCGGGCACGGGTTCGTGTGCACCGACGCGCTCATCGGCGGCGCAGCCATAGACGCCACGGGCAATCCCCTGCCCGAAGAGACCAAAGCGGCGGCGCTTGCCGCCGACGCCGTGTTGCTCGGCGCGGTGGGCGGTCCCAAATGGGACAACGCGCCCGTTCGCCCCGAGGCGGCTCTTCTCGGCATAAGGAAACATCTCGGACTGTACGCCAATCTCCGTCCGGCAAGGCTTTTCCCCGCGCTGGCGGGCGCGTCCTCGCTCAAACCCGAAATCCTCGCCCGCGGTATCGACCTCGTCATCGTGCGCGAACTGACGGGCGGAATTTATTTCGGTGAGCGCGGTTACCGCGGCGGCAAATTCGGTCGCGAAGCCTTCGACACAGAATGCTATTCCGAAATAGAAATCGAACGCGTGGCGCGCATTGCCTACGAACTCGCCGAGAAACGCGACCGCCGTATGTGTCTCGTCGACAAGGCGAATGTGCTGACTTCCTCGGCGCTGTGGCGCAAGGTGGTGGGCGACATCAACGAGGATTATCCCTCCGTTGCCGTGGATTATATGTATGTCGACAACGCGGCAATGCAACTCGCGCGCGACCCGTCGCGCTTCGATGTCATGCTGACTTCCAATATGTTCGGCGACATCCTCTCCGACCTCGCCGCCGCGCTGGTGGGCAGCATAGGAGTCATGCCGTCGGGCTCTTTCGGCGGCACCGCCGTGGGAATGTACGAAGCCATACACGGCTCGGCGCCCGACATCGCGGGACAGAACAAAGCCAACCCCATAGGCACCGTGCTGTCGGCGGCTATGATGTTGCGCCATTCCTTCGACCTCGAATCCGAGGCCGCCTGCGTGGAAAACGCCGTGGCAAGGGTTATAGAACGAGGACAAGTCACCGCCGACATCGGCGGCAATCTCGGCACGACCGAGGCAACCGACGCAGTGATTGCGGAAATTCTCGCCTGACCCGCCCCGACAAATTTTCATCGAACAAACTGAAAAACGGACTCGTTTCGAATCCGTTTTCTTTTTTGAGGCTGACTCTGCGTTTTGCGTGCGTCGTTCAATGCGAGTCCGAGTCTTTTTTTGCAATCTTTGCCAGTATGTGTTCGGCGTAAGCGCGCGCGACATTTATGCCCGTCACGCTCTCGAATGTGCGGAAAAACGCGTTGGAGTTGACCTCGCAAAGCAACATCCCGTCGTCCTTGCCGAAGAGGAAATCTATGCCGCAATAATCCAGCCCTATGGTCTTTGCGGCGAGCAATGCGCACTCCGCCACCCTGTCGGGCATGGCGAAAGGCTCTCCCCTGCCGCCCGCGCCGATGTTGGAGCGGAAGTCGTTGCCGCCGCCTATGCGCAGCATACCGCCCAGCACCTTGCCGCCGACGACTATGACGCGCAAATCCCGTCCCGCGCTCGTGGGCACGAATTCCTGTATAAGGTGAGGACGGCACTTGACCTTGCCGAGCGCAAGGCGCAGTTGGTCGCGGTTGTGCACGAGGAAAACCTCTTTGCCCAGCGACCCGTAACTCTCCTTGACGACGACGGGGAAGCCGAACGCCATTTCGACAATGTCGAGAGTGCTGTTCTTGATTTTTTCCTCGGGGTCGTAGCACAAGAGCCCGGGCAAAGTATTGGGCATGGGAATACCCGCGCGGGAAAGCGCGAGGTGCGTGGTCATCTTGTCGTCGCAGGTCTCTATCGCGCGCGGCGAATTGAACACGGGCACGCCCGCTTCGCCAAGCCCCTGCAAAACATACTTGTCCTTGTCGAAATACACGACGAAGTCGTACTCTTTCAGACCGCAATGCAACCCCTCTTTCCCGCCCGTGGAAACGGGGAAAAAGTCGTTGCGCAGTATTTCCGTCTCCACGCCGAGCGCGGCGAATTCCTCGCTCATTCGGCGGGGCTGATACATCGCGTCCTCCAGACGCTGATACGCGTTGACGAGAATTGCACCTTTAATTTTCTTTGTCATTTCCGTCGACCTTTGCGGCGTCGTCGCCGCTCTCGCCGTCGTTTCCCACGGCGCGTCCCGTTTTTTTCCCGCGAAGAGCCGCGGGCGCGTCGAGCAGTCGCGTGCCGATGACCAGTCCGCACACGGCGCACACCACAACCCACGCGGAAACATAACCCGCCATTACATCCACCCCGACCTTATCGCCGAAGAACAGGAATTTCATCGAAAAACTCTCGGCAATGGAATTCGCCACGGCGTCGGGCATACCCGCAGTGAGGTTTTCGAGCGCGCCGCTCATGAAGAAATTGCGGAACAAACCCGAGATGTGAGTGCCCGGCAGCACCGCCGCCGCGTTCTCTATCCACGACGGGAAGGTGGACAGCGGCATATACGCGCCGATGAGGAAGCCTATCGCCGCGCTGACAATGCCCGAGAAACCGCCGAGCGCGCCCTGCGTCTTGAAGGAAGCGCAGACGGGCACGGATATGAGCGTCGCCGACAGCGAGCCGTAGAGAATGGTGCCGAACGCCGAAAACACATCCGCCGCCGACATATAGAACGAATGCGTCGCCGCAAGGTATATCAGTCCTATGAAAAAGACTATCGTACATATTGCCGCGGTGACAAGGAAATTGAACACGAAATAGGCGCCCAGGAGCACGCTCTTTTTCATGGGTGCGGCGATGAAATCGTTGACCACTCCGCGCTCGCGGTCGCCCACCATAATGTTGTTGGCGGAGAAAGACACCGTTATGCACGCGGTGCCCAGCACGCCCGCAATCATCCAACTGTCGACGAAAGCGGACACGGCTTTCTCGTCCGCCATACCCGCGGGAAAATATTCCAGCAGGGCGTCGGACTGCAGGTCGCCGAGGAACAGCACATACAAGAGAAAAACTATTATGGGAGCAAGCAGGGCGAGGAAAACGCTCAGCCCGTCCTTGAAAAACACGCCCGCGCAACGGCGCACGGTGTAACCGAGGGCGAGAAAATCGGAACGGAGATTTTTCATATCACTTCCCCCCTTCCGTGAGACTGTGTCCCGTGACATTGAGGAACACATCGTCCATGTCGCCCTTGACCACCTCGAAATCGTAGGCGATGTCGGGGTGAGCGATGATGAAATCGCGCGCCTCTTCCGTGCCCGTCGCGCTGATTTTGTAGCAGTCGCCCTCGCGACTGAATTTCCTGCCCTCGCGCGCAAGCAATTCTTCCGTCTCCGCGCTCTCGGGGAGATAGAGTTTGATATAGTCGGCGGAATAGTCGTTCTTGAGTCCGTTGGGAGTGCCGCGCGCCACGATTTCGCCGCTGTCCATGATGACGACGGTGTCAGCGTCGTTGGCTTCCGCCATATAGTGCGTGGTGAGGAACACCGTCATCCCCGTCCGCTCGCGTATGAAATGCACGACATCCCACACCCGCCGTCTGGTCTGAGGGTCCAGCCCCGTGGTGGGCTCGTCGAGGAAAAGAAGTTCGGGACGGTTGATGAGCCCGCGGGCGACATCGGCGCGGCGGCGTTGCCCGCCCGAAAGTTTGCCGTAGGGACGCTTAAGAAAATCTCCCAGTTCGAAAAGTTCGACGAGTTCGTCGAGCCGAGCCTTCCACTCTTTCCCCGTAATGCCGTAAAGCGCGGCGCGGGAAGTGAGGTTTTCCCTGACGCTGAGTCTGTCGTCGAGGACGGACTGCTGAAAGACGATACCTATACGCTGCTTGATTTCGGCGGCTTTGCGGTCGAGGTCGAGTCCGCAGATTTCCACCTTGCCCGAGGTCTTCCTCAGCGTGGTGCAAAGTATGTTTATCGTCGTGGACTTGCCCGCCCCGTTCAGCCCGAGAAACGCAAAAAGACTCCCCCTCTCCACCGAAAAGGAAATGCCCTTGACTGCACGCACCTCGCCGTAATTCTTGACGAGATTTTCCACGCGGACAATGTTGTCCGCGCCGCTTGCGCGGCGGACATCGGAGCCTTTATCCGACATAATCGAGGCGTCGTTACTTTGCGAGTTTGCCGTCTATGAACGCGACGACATCCGCCATTGTGCGCATTTCGGACACATCCTTGTCCTCGACGATGACGCCGAATTCCTCCTCGACGCTCATCAGCATATCGACGATGTCGAGGCTGTCGCAACCGAGGTCCTTGATGATGTCGCTTTCGGGTTTGATGAGAGCGGGGTCAATGCCGATCTGTTCGACTGCCATTGCTTTCAGTTTCTCGAAAATGTTGTTGTTCATAAACACTCCTGTCGCGCATATACGCGGTTTACTTGTATTTTTGTGCGGATAAACTCCGCATTGTGCCGTTTCGCCGCCTTTTACGGGTGCGCCGTCGTCAGTTTTCGGACGGGTTGCCGTCCTTGACCTCGGACAGATCTATCATATATGCGACGATGTCCTGAGCCTCGGCGCACACGCAGGCGTCGTAGCCGTCGAACACATCGAAATGCTCGAAGTGCGCGTCCGTGGGTATGGGAGCGCGGAAGTCCTTCAGCCCCGCTCCCGTGAATTTGAGATAACTCTCCCTCTCCGTCCACCTGCGGAAGAAATCCTCCTCGTCCTCGGCTTCCATGAAAGAGAATTTGGCGTAGTTGACGGGGCGTATCTTCTCGATGTCCACGCCGAGTTCGGTGTGCGATATGCCCACCATGACGACGCCGTGGGAATGTGACACCGAAAAATGCGCCGGCACTCCGTCGCAGAAGCGCGGCTTCTCGCCGTGCTCGCGCACAATTTCCGCCTTGCGGGGCAACGCCGCCGCCCCGCCCGCTATGTCGGCGTAGTGGGAATAGCAGTATTTCACGAGCGCGTCGGTGTCGCACTCCCCTTTTGCGAAAAAGAGTATCATTCCCTGCCCCTGCCCAGTCTGCCGTAGGTGTTGTTGACATCCAGGAAAAAGTCGCGGTCGACGGTGAGCATAAGCTCGAACGGCAGACGGAAACGCCAGTTGCCCTCCGCCACTCCGGGGATGTTCACGCGGGTGTCCGAGCCGTAGCCCAGCATATCCTGCACGGGCACGATTGCCAGCACCGCGGAAGAGGCGAGTACCGTCTTGATTATGGCTTTGGTCGAGCCGCAGGACGGCCCGCCGCTGCCCCAGCCCGCGCCCGAGAATCCGCAGTATTTGAGGGCGAAGTCTCTTGCGTCGGGGTTGATTTCGTACAGCCACCCGAGCGTGGTGTTGTTGTCGTGAGTGCCCGTGTACGCCACATTGCAGCTTTCGTAGCGGTACGGCAGATGAACGCTCGCCGTGCCGTCGAAGCCGAACTGGAACACGCGCATTGTGGGCACGCCCGACTCGTCTATGAACCTGCGGCACTCGGGGTCGATGAGCCCGAGGTCCTCGGCGATGAACAGCGCGTCGGGGTTGTCCTTGCGGATGAGGTCTATGAGTTCCTGCCCCGGGCCGTACTCCCACTTGCCGTCCACGGCGGTATCCTGTCCCGCGGGAATGGCAAAGAAATTGTAAAAGGCGCGGAAGTGGTCGAGACGGAGCGCGTCGTACAGTTTAAGGCAATGCGCGATACGCTTGCGCCACCACGAATAGGAGTTCTTTTTCATTGCGGCGAAATCGTACAGGCAGTTGCCCCACACCTGCCCCTTCGCCGCGAAAGCGTCCGGCGGCACTCCCGCCGAAGCCGTGGGACGGTTGTTCTTGTCGAGCAAAAAGTCTTTTTTGTGCACCCACACATCCACGCTGTCGGTGGCGACATAGAAAGGCAGGTCGCCTATCACCCCGAGCCCGCGGTCGTTGACCCGCTTTTTGGCGGCGAGCCATTGCTTGAAAAAGACGAACTGCTCGAAGCGATAGAAATCTATTTCCGTCGCATACTTCGCCCGCGCTTCGGCAAGGGCGGAATCGGTGCGCTCGGCAAGCCCGCGCTCCCAGGTCCACCACTCCGTGCCGCGCTCGGCGGCAAGCGCCATAAACAGCGCGTAATCGTCCAGCCAGTAGTTTTCGCCCTCGGCGAATTTCTCCATTTCCTCGCGGATTTCGGGAGTGATTCTGCCGTACGCCGCGCGGAGCACGCGAGCGCTGTTCTCGCGCGCGAAAGCGTAATCGACGAGATAAGGCTCGCCGCGGTACTTGGCGTTTTCGGCTTCCTCGGCGGTCAGCAATCCCGCCTCGGCAAGCCCCGCCGGGTTGACGAACAGGCTGTTGCCCGCAAACGACGATATACCCGAGTAAGGCGAATTGCCCGCGCCGACGACGGTGAGCGGCAGCACCTGCCACCAATGGAAACCCATATCCACCGCCATGTCCGCGAACACATCGATGTCGCGGGAGAAGCACCCTATGCCGTACGAACTCGGCATGGAGAACAGCGGCATAAGCACGCCCGCCGACCTTGCGAATTTAGGAATTTTGTTCATTTCCCCCCCTGTCCCCTTGCGTTTTATTCTTCCACTCTTATGAGCGCGGCGACCTTCTCCACGCCCGAAAGCTGTTCGATTTCGCCAAGAGCCTTGCGGATGACGCTCTCGCAGGACTCGTGCGTGACGAATATGACGGCGACCTCGCGCGAAGCGGCTTCCTTCTGCACCACACTCGCCAGCGACACCCCGTTCCTGCCGAACACGCCCGCTATCTTGCTCAGCGTGCCCTCTTCGTCGGACACTATGAGACGGATGTAGTAGCGGGAGGAGAAATCGGAAGCGAAGTCGGCTTTGTCCACCTTTTCGTCGAGTTCCCACGGGAAACGGCGGTGGGTCGTCTTGCCCGCGGCGAAAACTATGTCGCTGACTATCGCGCTGCCCGTGGGAAGCGCGCCCGCGCCCCTGCCGTACAGCATGATGTCGTCCACATTGTCGCCGTGCACGAACACCGCGTTGAACGAGCCTTTGACGCCCGACAGCGGATGTCCGACGGGCAGGAAAGCGGGATGCACCCTCGCCTCCACCTTGCCGTCGCGGCACTTGGATATGGCAAGCAGTTTGAGCGTGTAGCCCAGTTCCCTGCCGTAGTTGATGTCTTCGACGGACACCGACGAAATGCCCTCGCGGTATATCATATCGACGGGCACCCTGCGCTTATACGCCAGCGACGACAGAATGCTGTTCTTGTACATCGCGTCGAATCCGTCGACATCTGCGGTGGGGTTTGCCTCGGCATAGCCCAGTTCCTGCGCCGCCTTGAGGCAATCGGCATATCCCACGCCCTCTTCGCTCATACGGGAAAGGATATAGTTGGTGGTGCCGTTGACAATGCCCTTTATGGAGGTGACGGCGTTGCCCTGCATACCGTCGGTAAGCGCGCGGATAATGGGTATTCCGCCCGCGCAGCTTGCCTCGAAATACAGCCCGCCGCCGCCCTTTTTCGCCGCGGCTTCCAGCTCGTGCCAGTGCTTGGAAAACATCTCTTTGTTGGCGGTGACGATGCTCTTGCCCGCTTCCAGCGCGCGAATGAGGAAAGTGCGCGCGGGCTCTATGCCTCCGAAAAATTCCGCGACGACGGAAATCTCGGGGTCGTTCACCACTCTGTCCATATCCGTGGTCACCACGGAAAGGTCGACGCCGAGCTGCTTGCAGCGTTCGACATTCTTTTCGAGCACGCACCGCACTTCGATGTCGATGCCCTCGTTGCGCATGATGTAATCGTGTTTTTCCTTGAGGATGGTGTAAGTGCCACCGCCCACTACTCCGAGCCCCAGAAGGGCTACTCCGACTTTTTTCATAGAATCTCCTGTTATGTTTCCGCGGTTCAGCGGTTGAGGTCGTAGATGTATTTGAGTCCCCGAAGCGCCAGCGCGCGGTCGGTGATGTCGATGACGGCGGGCTCCACTTCGTTGATGAGTTCGGAAAGACCGCCCGTGGCGATGACCTTGGCGCCTTTCATCTCGGGCAACTCCTTGTACCGCTCCACCATATACTTGACGAGCCCCGCATATCCGCAGACAATGCCCGCTTGCATACAGCTGCGCGTGGAAGTGCCCACGATGTTTTCGGGAGCGGCGATTTCGATGCGCGGCAGTTTTGCCGCCGTGTGCACCAGACTCTCCGCCGCCGTCTTCACGCCGGGGGCGATTGCGCCGCCGAGATACACGCCCTCGGCGGTGACGAGATTGAAAGTCGTCGCCGAGCCGAAATCCACCTCGATGACGGGGCCGCCGTAAAACTTGTACGCCGCCGCCGCGCCCACCATTCTGTCCGCGCCGAGTTCGGCGGGATTGTCGTAGGCGATGTCGATACCGAGCTTGGTGCGGTGGTCGACGACGAGCGGCTTCCTGCCCATATAGTAGGTGCACATGTGCTCTATGGTATAGTTGAGCGACGGAGCAACGGACGACATGACGCTGCCCTTTATGTCCTCGAAACGCGCGCCCGTCTGACGGAGCAGGTCGTAGATGACCATGCCGTATTCGTCGGCGGTGTGCGACGCGACGGTGGACACCCTCCATGTGGAAGTGAGTTTGTCGCCTTTGAAAATGCCTATCTTGACATTGGTGTTGCCGATGTCCATTGCAAGGAGCATAATTCCCTCCCGACGCGCGAGAGCGCGCGGTGTATATCTTGATTAAGTATTATACCAAACAAAGGAGCCGTTATCAAGGGGAAAACTCGCCCTCCCGCCCGTATTGCCGAAATTCAGTTGTTGAGCGCAAGAAAACACATCACGGCAAGACAATAGGCGTTGAAAAGAAAGACGGGAGCATAGACGAGCGCGAGCACGCCGTCCTTGAATACGAAACGCACGAGCAGGACGAGCGACGACGCGACGAGCAGGCAGGCGGCAAAGGCCGCGCCGACGAGCGCGCGGGCGCGGAAAATCCAAAAAAGACACGCCAGCGAAAACGCCGCCGTGAGAGCGAGAATAACCGTGGACGGAAAAAAATGTTTGCCGACGACAAGGCGGGTTATCACCGCCGCAATGCAGGCGTACACAATGCACACCGTCACACGGAATCCGAACGGTGACAGCATAAACGACGGTTTAACGAGCGAATTGTACCACACAACATCGATTTCGAGGATGAATTGCGCAAAAGCCGAGAACAACAGCACGCAGAACAGCGCGGCGGTAAGTCCTGTCATTCTCTTCACCCATTCCACCCTAGGAACATATTCCGCGCCCGCCCGCGTTATGCCGCGCGCCCGCCCCTTTCACACATTGGCGCGGGGTTGCGTATGGTGAGTTAGGAGCAATCCTAGTTCAACAAGGAGGTACATACAATGAACGGCTTCTTCTCAAACGGCGGGTGCGGTTGCGGCTGCAACGACATCGTTCTCCTGCTCCTTCTGCTCAACTGCTGCGGAGGTTGCAACATGGGTTGTCTGTGCGACATCCTTCCCCTGTTGCTCATTCTCTGCTGCTGCGGCGGGGGCAACATCTGCGGCAACAACTGCTGCAAGTAAACGAAAATCCCCTCGGCTCCGAGGGGATTTTTCGTATCGGATTGATTGCGCCTTTCTCTCAGCACAGACTTTTCAATTTCTGCACCTCGTCGGGAATGACGACTTCGGTCGCGTCGACATCGGTTATCTTCACGGTGAGGTCCATACTCTCGCCCGTCATACTGTTGGACATATAGATGTCCATGCAAAGTCCGTTGTCCTCAAAGTACAGTTTAGCGTTCAAGGTTATGCCGTCCTCGTCTTCCTGATAGGATTTCTTAAGCACGCCGTTGGCGTCGTCGCGCAACACCATAAGGACAAATCCCGTCGCGCCGCTTACGCTGGGATAATATTCGCCGTTGTATTTGTAGGCGGTGGGGTTTTCGTCTTCGGAGAACACATAAATCATTTCGTAATCTATGTTGAGCCTGCTGCCCGCGCTGTATTTCGTCAGATTCGAGTAAGACGGTTCGCCGTCGTTGACTTCGGTGACCTCGTAATAATAATTGAGGTGACGGAAGGAATAGACCGTTGCCGGCACCGTGCTGCCCGCCGCCTCCACTTTCATAATGTAATCCAATCCGTCGACGCGCGTGGTTATAGCGCCGTCGAATCTGCCGCTGTTGAGTCTGTACGAGCCCGAGATACTCTCAGTCCAGCTGTCCATATTCTGTAAAATGCGGAGAACATCGCCGAATCCCATTTCTTCGTTGAACACGCCGCCGTTTTTGCCGTCGCCCTTGTCGCACGCCGAGAGCGCGAACGCGCCCGCCACAAGCACCGCCGTCAACAGCAACAGCACCGCTGCCCTTGCAAACTTCCTCATATCCGCCTCCTTGAAATCCGTTCCGCACGATTAAGTTTGAAACTGATTTTTTATCATTATACAGTTTGAAACTGCATAATGTCAAGTATGAGAAAGGTAGACTTATCCGCGCTTGTCAATATCGGGAAATGCCTTAGGGAACTCCGTCGGGCGCAAATGAAGACGCAACGCGAGGTCGCCGAAGCCGTGGGAATCACCACGCAGTCCTATCAGGCGTACGAAGCGGGCAAGACCTTGCCCACTCTGGAAAACTTCCTGAGATTGTGCGTGTATTTCGATGTTTCGCCCAACGCATTGCTGGGGATAAGCGATTATTGAGAAAAGAAAAAACGGCGCGGTCGCGCCGTTTTTTATCCGTTTTGTGCGTTTCAGTATTCCAGTTGCTCCTCGATGTAGGCGCGGAGATTTTCAACAGGCACTCTCACCTGCGACATCGTGTCGCGCTCACGCACCGTCACCGTGTTGTCCTCGAGAGTGTCGAAGTCGACGGTCACGCAGAAAGGCGTGCCGATTTCGTCCTGACGACGGTAGCGCTTGCCGATTGAACCCGACAGGTCGTATTCGCAGGGGAAGTGCTTCGTTAGGTCGAAATAGATTGCCTCCGCCTTTTCGCCGAGTTGTTTCTGGAGAGGAAGCACGGCGACCTTGACGGGCGCGATTGCGGGAGCGAAGCGCATGACCACGCGGGTTTCGCCGTCCACTTCTTCCTCGTCGTAGGCGTTGCACAGCAGCGCCAGCACCATGCGTTCGACGCCGAGAGAAGGCTCGATGACATAGGGCACATACTTCTCGTTGGTGACGGGGTCGGTGTAGGAAAGGTCCTTGCCGCTGGTGTTGATGTGCTGAGTGAGGTCGTAGTCCGTCCTGTCGGCGACGCCCCACAGCTCGCCCCAACCGAACGGGAAGAGAAATTCGAAGTCGGTGGTGGCTTTGGAATAGAAGCACAGCTCCTCGGGGTCGTGGTCGCGCAGGCGGAGATTCTCTTCCTTGATTCCCAGTCCGAGCAGCCAGTCGTGGCAGAATTTGCGCCAGTAGGCAAACCATTCGAGGTCGGTGCCGGGCTTGCAGAAGAACTCCAGTTCCATTTGCTCGAATTCCCTCACGCGGAAGATGAAGTTGCCGGGGGTGATTTCGTTGCGGAAGGATTTGCCTATCTGCCCGATACCGAAGGGCACGCGCTTTCTCGTGGTGCGCTGAACATTCTTGAAGTTGACGAAAATGCCCTGCGCCGTCTCGGGACGGAGGTATATGGTGGACGCCGAATCCTCGGTCACGCCCTGGAAGGTCTTGAACATGAGATTGAACTTGCGGATGGAAGTGAAATCACCCTTGCCGCACACGGGGCAAAGTATGCCCTTCTCGCGGATGTAATTCTCCATCTGCTCGTCCGTCCAACCCGCTATGTTCTCCTCGATGCCCTTCTTCTTCATATAGTCCTCGATGAGGTTGTCGGCGCGGTGACGGGTCTTGCAGGACTTGCAGTCCATGAGAGGGTCGGAGAAACCGCCGAGGTGCCCCGAAGCCTGCCATGTGGTGGGGTTCATGAGAATGGCGCAGTCGACGCCGACATTGTAGGGGCTTTCGGTGACGAATTTCTTCCACCATGCCGCCTTGACATTGTTCTTGAGCGCGACGCCGAGAGGACCGTAGTCCCAAGTGTTGGCGAGACCGCCGTAAATTTCGCTGCCGGGGAACACGAACCCGCGGTTCTTGCACAGCGCGACGAGTTTGTCCATCGTAAGTTTAGCCATAATATCTCCTCGGGCATAAGCCCATAATTGCGTGATGTTGCCGCCGCGCGACGACCGCACAGCGGAGCGCGGGCGCGCACGCGAGACGCAAGCGAAGCGCGTTGCGCACGACCGCACGGACCCCTCCGACGCGCTCAGTAATCGCGCACGCCGAGCAGGAAATCCAGCGACAGGTTGTAGGTCTTGGCGATAAGGTAAAGGTTTTCCGCCGTGGGCTGTTTCTGCCCGCTGCGCCAATAGGACACGCACGCGGCGGTAACGCCGACGGAAGCGGCAAACTGCCTTTGCGAAATCTTCTCTTCTCTCAGGAATTCGGACAATCTTTCCGCGAACTTGTTATTCATAGCGGTAATTATCCTACAACAATTAACTACCGTATATCATATTAACCATATTTAACACACATTTTGCCATAATTCGATGTTTTTCGGAGGGCAAGGCAAGGCACCTGCAAAGAAAAGCGGACACTCGTCGCGGAAAAACTTCCGCGGCGCGCGGGCGACGGCATAATGTGCGCGCACGCGCAGTACATTGTAACTATGTGGCGCGTCCTCAAAATCACCTTTCTTTACATAGGCACCGTAATCGGCGCGGGGTTTGCTTCGGGGCGCGAAATTTCCGTGTTTTTCGGCGACACCGCTCCCCTCGGGGTGGCGTTGTCCGCCGTGTTCATGGCGGCGCTTGCCGCGCTGTTCATGACGGCGGGAAGGCTGGGCGCGCTGCCCGACGGCACGGCGGTGCGCACGGGCGTGGTGATTGCTTCCTTTTCCTCGGTGGCGGCAATGCTGGCGGGCGGGGAATTCGCCCTGCGGTCCGTCTTCGGGGTGCCCTCTCTGGGAGTGCTCATGGCGGTCGCCGCGGGCGTGGCGGTCACCCTCGGCATAGAAAAAATCAAGGTGCTGAACACCGTCCTCATCCCCCTGCTCATCGCCCTGCTCGTCAGCGTCTATGCCAAGGTGGGCGCGCCCGTGTTTCAGGGAAGTTTCTCCGTCGTCAAACCCGTGCATTACGCCGGTCTGGATGTGCTTCTCGGCGGGATAGTCATCGCGCGCGAGGGCGAAAAACTGAACGGCAAACAGATTGCGGGCGTGGCGTGTCTATGCGCGCTCGCGCTCGGCGGATTGCTGTTTATTCTCCAAAACATAGTTTTATCCGACGATTTGCGCTCGTCAATGCCCGTTCTTGCCGTTGCCGAAAAGGTGGGACTCAAGAGCGGCGCGGGGATTCTGATTGCGATCGCAATCTTCACCACCCTCGTGTCCTCCCTCGATGTGCTGGTGTCGTACATCCGCCGCGCCTTTGCGCTTTACGCGGAAAGGCACGCCGTTTCTCCCCGCGAAAAGCCCTCGCCGCTGGCGCGCTTCGCCGCGTTCTATTCCCTGCCCGACAACCGCAGGCTTGCCGTCTTTCTGCCCCTTCCCGTCCTTTACGCCGTCAGCCTTTTCGGCTTCGACCTCATAGTCGATTCGCTCTATCCTTTCGTGGGGCTGTGCGGAATGGCGATGACGGCGGGCACGGCGTTCAATCTCGCCCGTCGGACCGCGCGCGCCGCCCGCGCGCGGGGCAAAGAAAAGGCACTCCCGGCGGAGCGCCGTGCAAAACGCGCATTCGCCGCGCCCTCGCGGGCGGAAGGCGTTGTCAGTCGTGGTGATGTCCGCCGCAACCGCAGTCGCAGTCGTCC
>CALVTH010000025.1 GCA_944360115.1 uncultured Clostridia bacterium | reverse complement strand
GCCACGCTGTTAGTGTGGCGACTCGGATAAAAATTATGTATGTCGTATGTGTTTCGGCGCGGGTGAACGCAGCGGGAAACGGGCGCGGAAAATCAGTCGAAAACCTCGATTTTTTCTCCCGCGAGGAAGTCGGGGATTTCCTCTTCCTCAAACTCTTCGTCGAAGTCGCTCTCCCCTTCCTCGTCCGCCGCGGCCTGTTCGATGAGATTGCCGTCTTCGTCGTAGAGGTCGCGCTGACCGAACAGCGTTTCGCGCGCGGGAGCGTAGATCTCCTTGAGTTTTTCCAGCACTTCGGTGGCGTCGGGCAGGTCGTCGAGAGATGTCAGACCGAATTTCTTGAGAAATTCGTCCGTGGTGCCGTACAGGAAAGGACGACCGACGGCTTCTTTTCTGCCCACCACTTCGATGAGCCCCGCTTTCATAAGCCCCGCTATAGCGTATTCGCAGCTGGTGGTCGTGCCGTCGCTCTTGCCGCGCATTTCCTCGAGTTCGAGTCGGGTTATGGGCTGGCGGTAGGCGATTGTGGACAACACTTCGAGCAAAGTCTTGCTCAGTTGTCTTTCGCGCAGAGGGGTGAGGATTTCGGCTATGGCGTCGCCGTAGGCGGGATTGGAGGAAAACTGCAGTTTGCCGTTGAATTCGAGGAGCAGCACGCCGCTGTCGCCGCTGTATTTCTTCTGCAATTCCTTGACGACGGCGGTCAGGCGCGACGGCGTGACCTCGGGGAGTTTCTCAACGATTTCCTTCTTCGACAACGGTGTGCCCGCAGAAAACAGCAGGGCTTCCACCACGCTCTTAATATTGTCCATCCTCTTCCTCCTTGAAATCGACGGGGGTGCCGTCGTCGCCCTCCACGGCGTAAAGCATTATTTCGCCGAAAAGTTCCTCCTGCTCCACGCGCAGTTTGCCGTATTTGAGCAGTTCGAGCACGGCGAGGAAAGTGGTGACGATGTCGCTTCTGGTAAAGTCGGGCTCGAACAGCGATGTGAACGCGAACGACCCGTACATCCCGATGAGACGGTGAATGTTCTGCATCTGGTCGGCGACGGAAAATCTGTCCTGCACCACCTTCTTGGGTATCGCCGCCACCTCTCTCCTGTCCATATTGACGAGCACGCGTGCAAACGCCTCGACGAGTTTGGGCAGGGAAAAGTTGGTCAGCACCACCCTGTAATCCTTTTCCGTGTATGTGGGGGCGCGGTAAAAGCGGTTGATCGTCTCGGTTTCCCTCAGTTTCTCCGCCTGCTCTTTCATGAGGGCGTACGCCTTGATTTTGTTGATGAGGTCGCGGCGCTGGATTTCGGGATCCTCGAAGAATTCGTCCATATCGTCGTCGTTGGGCAGGGTGCGCATCGACTTGAGATAGACGAGTTTTGCGGCAAGGGTGATGAACTCTCCCGCGTAGTCGTAATTGAGTTCCTCTTTGGGGGTGTTGGCGACGATTTCAACATACTGCCGCGTGACATCCGACACGAAAATGTCCTCGATGTCGATTTTGGCTTTGTTGATGAGTTCGACCAGCAAATCGAGGGGTCCGTCGAAATCGCTGATGTGATAATTGATGACGGGGCGCACGCCGACGAGCAGGTCGCCGTCGGACATCGTCTCCTCGGTGACGACGGGGATTTCCATCGTCGCCGATTTGCCCTCGGCGCGGACAGGCATTTTGAGCGGGGGTTTCGCGGGAGCGCGGCGTTCGGGCGCGGGAGCGGACGCTTCCCCGTCCGCGCCGTCGTCTTCGGCATAATCGCCGCCGTACGCGCTCTCGTCGTACAGTCCGTCGCTGACCTCGCCCTCGTAGGACGGCGCGACTTCGACTGCGGCTTCGGACTGCCCGTCGTTTGCTCCGTCGTAAAACTCGTGCGCAGACCGCCCGCTTCCGCCTGCGGGAACAAATCCGTCGCCCGCAACGGGCGTCTGGTCTTTTACGGTCAGTTCATCCAAGACGGCACCTCGTTGTTGCGCAGCAAATCGTCGTAGGTCTGCGGTCTGACGATATAATCGGCTTTGTCGCCGTCCACCAGCACGACGGGCGGCACGGCGTTGAGATTGTAGTTGGAAGCCATGGAATAGTTGTAGGCGCCCGTCGAGAACACGGCGAGAATGTCGCCCGTTTCGGCGTGCTGAAGGGGTATGTCCTTAGCCACTATGTCGCCGCTCTCGCAACACTTGCCCGCCACGGTGACAATCTCGTCGGCAGGCTCGGAGGCGCGGTTTGCCACCATTGCGGAATACTCCGACTCGTACAGCGCGTAGCGCGGATTCTCGAACATACCGCCGTCCACCGCGACATACTTCTTTATGCCGGGGAAATCCTTGATTGCGCCGACGGTGTAAAGCGTCACGCCCGCTTCTCCCACTATGCTGCGCCCCGGCTCGACGATGAGGAAAGGCTTCTTCAACGCCTTCTTCTCCACGGCTTCGGCGACGCATTTGCCGATGTTTTCCACCGTATAGGCATAGCGGCGCGGCGTGAATTTCGGGTCCTTGTCCGTATAATATATCCCGTAGCCTCCGCCCATGTCGAGTATGTCGGTGACGATACCCTCGTCGGCCAACCGTTTCATGAAATCGGTGATGATGTCCACGGCGTCGAAATAGGACGAATGGTCGTAAATCTGCGAGCCGATGTGCAGGTGTATTCCGCTGTAGTTGAGCCCCTTTCTCGAGGCTATATCCTTGATGACCGCCAGCGCGTCGCCGTCGACGGCGAATCCGAATTTGCTCTGCGGCGCGGCGGTGACCACCGCCTCGTAAGTGTGCGCCGACACGCAGGGATTGACGCGCACCAGCACATCGCGGGGCTTGCCCGCAGCGGTCGCCTTGCGGTCGAGGAGTTCCAGTTCGTTGATACTGTCGACGACGAAATAGCCTATGTCGGCGGCAATGCCCTCGTCTATTTCCCTCTCCGTCTTGTTGTTGCCGTGAAACAGCACCTTTTTCGGGTCGCAACCCGCCCTCAGCACGAGGTTGAGTTCTCCGCCCGACACCACATCGAACCAAAGCCCGTGAGCGGCGGCGATTTTAGCCGTTGCCACGGTCGCGAAGGCTTTGTTGGCAAACGCCACCGCGCCGTCGCCGTACGCGCTCATCGCGCCGACGAAAGCGTCGCACACCTCTTCTATGTACTTCTTGTCCATGACATAGAGCGGCGTGCCGAACCTCTTTGCGAGGTCAACCGCCTTGAAAGAGCCGATGTAAAGGTCGTTTCCGCTGACGAAAAGAGTGTCTCTCGAGTTCATAAGTATCT
The DNA here is from genome assembly GCA_944360115.1 of uncultured Clostridia bacterium. GTDB lineage: Bacteria > Bacillota > Clostridia > Christensenellales > CAG-917 > Limadaptatus. The sequence continues at coordinate 22,309 of CALVTH010000025.1, read as the reverse complement.
CCGAAATTATTGCTGAAATTCTACCACACGCGCGGGAAACTGTCAACAAAAACGCCCTGCCGAGCGGCAGGGCGCGTTGGGGGAGCAATCTGCGGCGACGCCGCAAAAGGACTCGTCTGTTATCTGCCGGGACGCAACAGGTCGAAGAGATTGGCTTTGCCCACGCTTTCGGCCGCCACCACATCGAACTGCCCTGCCGCGTTGCCGTCCACGATAACGCTGCCTTTGCCCACGACATCGCCGGCTTTGACGGGAGCCTTGATTTTGTCGGGCAGGTCGAGACGCAGCTCGAAGTTCTTGTCCGCGCCGCGTGCGACGAACAGCGTGACATCGTCGCGCACGGTGAGCGCGAGGGTGCGCTTCTTGCCCGCCCTGACTTCAAGCGTGCGGTCGAGGATGTCGTCCGCTCTCACCACCGTCCTGCGCTCGTACGCGCCGAAAGCGTGGTCGAGCATGGAACTGACGGCGGCGAATCTCTCCTTGGAACTTTCTCCGCCGAGGATGACGGCAACGGGACGCATACCGTTCCTTTCGGCGGTGGCGGCGAGACAGAATTTGGCTTCTGCCGTGAAGCCCGTCTTGCCGCCGTCGCAACCGTTGTAGAAGCGCACCAGTTTGTTGGTGTTGGTCATCGAAGTCGTCCTGCCGTCGGGGTGGACATAATCCTCGAGCCAGATACGGGAATACTCGAAGTATTCGGGATGTTTTATCAGTTCGCGGAACATCACGGACACATCGCGCGCCGTGGAGAAGCCGTCGGCGGCGGGGAGCCCCGTGCAGTTGGCAAAATGCGTATCCGCCATACCAAGTTCCGACGCGCGGGCGTTCATATCCGCGACAAAGCCTTCGACGCTGCCCGCGATTCTCTCGGCAAGCGCAACGCAGGCGTCGTTTGCCGAACACACGATAACGGCTTTTATCAACTGAGACGCGGGATGTTCAGTGTCGGCGTCGAGGAACACCTGCGAGCCGCCCATACCCGAAGCGTTTTCGGACACGAAGACATTTTCGGAAAGGGAAAGTTCTCCCCTCTCCACGGCTTCGAAGGTGAGCAACGCGGTCATTATTTTGACCATACTGGCAATGGGACGGCGGTCGTTTTCGTTCTTGGCGTACATAACCGTGCCGCTTTCGCTGTCCACGAGATACGCCGCCGCACCCTTGACGGAGAAGCCGTCGGCAAAAACCGTGGCGCGCGCCGCAACGGGCGCGCAAAACGCCGCAAACAGCGCGCCGAAGAGCAACGCCGCCGCAAGCAACGCTATTGTGATTCTTATCGGAAATTTCGTGCAAGTCATAAAATCACCTCGCCGTTAGTTTGTATGCGGACGGAAAAATTATGCACCGAAAGAAACGGCAAGACCAGCGTCGCCGCCGAGGCGACGGCGGCAGATTAAACGGCGCGCAAAACAAGGGCGCCCCGACCGGAGGGCGCGACCGCGAGTTTGCAAAAACGGCGGTTTAACCGCCGGCAAGCGACGGAAAATGCCGTTTTCCGTCAGAAAACGATTATCACCACTTTCGTCATCGAACCGATTATCAGGAAAAACAGGAAGGCAAAAGCGGCGTTGACGGCGTAGATTTTCAGCAGGGTCAGCGCGGTGCATTTCATTCTGTCACAGCCTTTTGCCGCCACCGCTCTCGCCCCTGCGACCGCCGCGCACACCAGCGTCATAAGGAAAAACGGCAGATATACCAGAAGCAGGTTGGTAAGTCCCGTCGCGCCGTAACACGCCACCAGCAGACAGGAGTATTTGCCGCAAAGGTAGCCGAGCACCACGAAAGGCAACGCGGCGACGGGGGCTAGGTTGCGCCCCGCCGCGGCGACGAGAATGACGGCATAGCCCGCGAGCACCGCGAACGAAGCCGTGAAAAACACTTTGACCGCGCCGAATTCCATATCCGCGCGGACGACCTGCTCGAATTCGCCGCCCGCCGAGTTTACGGTGACGAAAACGCCCGCAATCAACGCGACGAAAAACACCCCGAGAAAGGAAAAAACGCTTTTTCTGTTGTCGTAGACGAAATCCTTTGCGACATTGAACGCCGAACGCAAAACCGTGGTTTTCATACGCAAACTTATGCGCGCGCGGCGATGACTATGACGGACAAACGACACTTTCCGTCAAAACACCGCCCTCTCGGGCAATTATAAACACCTTTCGCGGCGGGTTGAAGGTTAAAATTGCGGTATGCCCAACATAACCGCAACAGTAAAATATTATCTTCTCCGTCTGGGTTTTCAGCCCAATCTCAAAGGGTATCACCTGCTCGCGCGACTCATATCAATGGCATGGGAGGGCGAGGAAATCATACCCCTCAAATACTTCGGCTACCGACGGCTCGCCGCCGAGTTCGGAGTGGGTGAAGCCAGCATCGAAAAGGATATTCAGAACGCCATTTCCGCCGCGTGGCTGAGGGGCGACATAGAGGTTCTTTACCGCGAATTCGGCGAAACTCTCGACGAGGACCGAGGCAAACCCACCAACAAACAATTCGTCCTCACCGCGCTCGAACGGCTGTCGGCGCAGTATTTTCTGCCTTCGGGCGTCTCGGAGGCGGTCAATTAAGCCGCCTCTCTCCGCCCGTGCATTTCGTTGTCGTCGTCCGCGCGGGCGAACATTTTTTCCGTCTCGGACGCCTTTTCCAGCATAAACCTGGCATGCACGCCGTAACCGCGGGTGGGGTCGGACAGGAAGACATGTGTGACCGCTCCGACAAGCACTCCGTTCTGGACTATGGGACTGCCGCTCATTCCCTGCACGATACCGCCCGTCTTTTCCAGCAGTTCGCGGTCGCGCACCCGTATGACCAGCCCCTTTTCGTCGCATCTGTTCTGAGTCACCGACTTGACGATGTCGATGTCGTACGCCTTGGGCACTCCGCCCTCCACCGTGGTGACAACCTGCGCCCTGCCCGTGCGCGCTTCGCCCTTTCCCGCAACGCGGATTCTGTCTCCGTGCTTCCCGAAATATTCGCCGTATATGCCGATGTCGGTGTTGTCGAGGTTGCTGCCTATCGGCTTGCCCAGACGGTTTATGTGCGCCAGCAAGCCGCCCGCCGCACCGTTTACGCCCTTGGTGACGCCCTCGACCTCGACATCGAAAACGCTGCCCTTTTTCAATTCGTCCTTGAGTCCCGTCTCGCCGTCCGACACGGCGTGACCGAGGGCGGCGTAAGCGTTGCCGTCGGTAGTGAAAGTCATCGTGCCTATGCCGCCGACATCCTCTTTGAGAGCAAGTCCCAGCCGTTTTTTGCCGCTTGCCGCTTCGGTTGCGGGCGTGACGGATATGTCGAAATTCCTGTCGCCGCGCCTGAGTGTTAGGGTAACGGTTTCGTCGCTGTCGCCTATCTTTTCGCGGAAAGCGTAAAGACTGCCGCAGCTCTCCCCGTCCACCGCGGTGACGATGTCGCCGCGGGCGATGTCCGCGCCCTGCAAGGGCGCCGCTTCTCCGCCTTCGGTGACGACAGACGACACTCCCGTGACGATGAGACCGTCGGCTTTGACGGTTATGCCTATGGGATTGCCGCCCAGATACACATATTCCCCTTCGCCGGTCTGAGCGGGCGAAAACCCCGTGCCGGTGACAAAAATGCCCGTGACGACGAGCGCAAGAACACAGAACCGCAACAATTTTTTCATAAGTCTATTGTTTGCAGGGCGGCGTTGCGTAACATTGGGAAATTTTGACAAAACCGCCCACGGCTCGCCGCGCCGAGGTCGCGGAAGGGAACAAAGACGAACAAAAAAGAGAGAGGGTCAAGCCCTCTCCCCTGTTCGCGTAATGTCGTGCGGCGCGGTTATTTCGCCTTTCCTTCGAGGATTTTGCGCGCCATAAGCACGCCCATAACCGACGCCATCATGAGACCTCTCGTCCAACCGCTGCTGTCGCCGAGGCAATGCAGACCCGAAATGGAAGTGTTGAGGTCGTCGTCCATTTTGATTTTGTTGGAATAGAATTTGAGTTCGGGCGAGTAAAGCAGGGTTTCGTATCCCGCAAATCCGGGCACGACCTGGTCGACCGCCTGAATGAAGTTGACGATGTTAGTCATCGCGCGGTAAGGCATTGCGGCGGTGATGTCTCCCGCCACGGCGTCGCGTAGGGTTGGACGGACATTGGACATCCCCAGTTCCTTCTGCCAGGTGCGTTTTCCCGCGAGGATGTCGCCGTAACGCTGCACGAGGATTTTGCCCGCGCCGAGCATATTGGTGAGTTCGCCCACTTTCTGCGCGTATTCTATGGGCTGATTGAAAGGCTGCGTGAAGGAATGGGAGCAAAGTATGGCGAGATTGGTGTTTTCGCTCTTGATTTCCTTATAGCTGTGACCGTTGACGACGGCAAGGTCGTTGTCGTAGTTCTCCTGCGACACGAACCCGCCGGGATTCTGACAGAATATGCGCACCTTGTTCTTGAAAGGCGCGGGATAGCCTATGAGTTTGGACTCGTACAGGACGGAGTTGATTTCCTCCATAATCTCGTTGCGCACCTCGACGCGCACGCCGATGTCGACGACTCCGGGCGCGTGTGCTATGTTGTGCTGCGCGCACATCTTTTCCAGCCACTCGGCACCGCGCCTGCCCGTGGCGATGACCGTCTTGTCGGCGAAGATTTCCGTGGTCTCGCCGCCTTTGGTGACATACACGCCCTTGCAGGTGTTGTCCTCGAGAATGATGTTGCCGCACTCCGCGCCGAAAATCATGTCGACGCCGTTGTCACGCAGATAATTCTCGATTGCCAGATAAATGCCCTGGGCTTTCTCCGTGCCCATGTGGCGTATGGGACAATCGACGAGTTTGAGCCCCGCCTTTATGGCCTTTTTGCGGATTTCCTTGACCTTTTCCTCGTTGCCCAGACCTTCGATATGCTCGTCCGCGCCGAATTCGAGATAAATGCCGTCGGTGTAGCCGATGAGTTCCTGCGCAAGGTCGCGCCCTATGAGTTCGGGCAATTCGCCGCCCACTTCCGCCGACAGCGAAAGTTTGCCGTCCGAGAACGCGCCCGCCCCCGAAAAGCCCGTGGTGATGTGGCAATACGGCTTGCAGTTGCGGCAAGGACCGCCGTACGCCTTGGGACACTTGCGCTTTTCGACGGGTTGACCCTTTTCGATTATAACGATTTTTTTGTTGCCGCCACGCCTTATGAGTTCGATTGCGGTGAATATTCCCGCAGGACCTGCGCCGACGATACAGATGTCGTATTTTTTCATAATTCCTCACTGTCGCCCCCGTTTCGGGGCGCACTGTCCGAGACAGCCTTGTGCATTATATAACCCTTCCCCCACTCTGTCAACGACGAATTTGAAAAGGCGCGCGACAACCGCGCCGACACCGCACGCCCGCCGCGGAAGCCCCGACGGGGGCCCGCGAGAACAACGGTTTCAGCGCGTTTCACACACGAATTTTACCATATTCGCCCGCCTCGGTCAATACGCAACCGCACGGGAGCGCCCGCGCGAAAAAGCGCGGCGCTCAGACGAAAAATTCCTCTTCCACCAGCCGTTCCTTTATCTTTGCCAGCGCGTGCTTCTCTATTCTGGAGACATAGGAACGCGAAATCCCGAACTTTGCCGCCACTTCGCGCTGAGTGAGCGCGGGCACGCCGCCGAGACCGTAACGCATCCTGACTATTTCGTATTCCCTCTCGCTGAGGCACCTGCTTGTGATTTCGCCCAGTTTTTCCATAAGGATGTTGCTCTCCACATCCTCAATGACCGACCCGCCCTCGGACAACATATCCATTATGGTGAGTTCGTTGCCGTCCTTGTCCACGCCGATAGGGTCGCTCAATGACACGCTCTGACGGTGCTTTTTCGTCACGCGCAGCGTCATCAGGATTTCGTTTTCGATGCACCTCGAAGCATAGGTCGCAAGTTGCGTTCCCCTCCCCGACTTGAAACTGTCCACCGCCTTTATCAGCCCTATCGAGCCCACGGAAATGAGTTCGTCGTTGTCGCCGTGATTGGCGTACTTTTTCGCTATGTGCGCCACCAGCCGCAGATTGTGTTTTATGAGGATTTCCTTTGCCTCCTTGTCTCCCTGCTCCGCAAGGCGTATGTATTCCTCCTCCTTTTCTTTGGAGAGCGGCTTCGGAAAGGAACTCTTTTCGGTGACATAAGACGAGAAAATAACCAGATTTTTGAGTAACAGGAAAAGACTTTCGAGTGCCATAAACCCTCCGGAGTTACATAATATGCCGCCGACGGAAGATTTTTGACACGGAAAAAGGCTCCGCATTTCCGAAAACCAAAGAAAAAGCGGAGCCGAAACTCCGCATTGAGAATATTTTCAACCGGTTCGCTTCGACGCCGCACCCGCGCACCGCCGACGGAACGCCAGTCGCCGCAAAAGCGGCGGAAAGTCACTTTTTCTTTTTGCCGTCCGTGCCGAGTTGCTCTTTGAGACGGACAAGTTCCTCAATCTCGTTGAGGAGCGTGTTGATGTCCTTGAACTGACGGTGCACGGAAGCGTAACGCACATACGCCACATCGTCGGCGTCGCGCAGAAGTTCCATCACGAGGTCGCCGATATAACTGGACGACACTTCCTGTTCCAGGGAATTCTGCAATTTGCGCTGAATGGTCTCCACCATTTTGTCGATATCGCTTATGGAAACGGGGCGCTTCTCGCAGGCTTTCATAATGCCCGCTTTCACCTTTGCTCCGTCGAAAATCTGTCTGGTGCCGTCGCGCTTTATGACATACAGCGGCGCGTTTTCGATGTGCTCGTAGGTGGTGAAGCGTTTGCCGCAGGACTCGCACTCGCGTCTGCGGCGAATGGAAGTGCCGTCCTCGTTCTGTCTGCTGTCGACAACCCTGCTTTCGGTGCAACCGCAATAGATACATCTCATATACACGCGCCTCCGCCCATATCTTCCGTTTATTACGCAACGATTGTACCACATATAGGGCGCCAATGTAAAGAATTTGACAAAATTTGCATACGGCAAGTCCCGCGGACATACCTTTCAGTATGAATGTTAAGCAGTATTCGTTTTCGGAATTGTCGGCAAAACAGGTGGTGAATGTCGCCGACGGGCGACAGCTCGGGCACACCTGCGATATGGTCTTCACCGCCTGCGGCAGAATACTGGGGCTGGTGGTGCCGGGGAAAAAGAGCTTTTTCAAAAGTTTCACCTCGGCGGACAACCTCTTCATTCCGTGGAACAACATCGTCAAAATCGGCGGCGATGTCATTCTCGTGGAAATGGTGGGCGGCGTGAGCGTGATGAAAGACGCGACGGACGACGACTACCCCGAAAAGTGAGCGGCCCGCGCCGCCACTCGCCCGCAGCGGCAAAAAACGGACAGCACAAAGCGCTAAAACGGACGGCAAAGCCGTCCGATTGTCACATACAGTCATTGAAATGCGTGATAAACCCGCACGGCACGGAATTTTGCCGCCGATGTCGCCACCCGCGCGGCACACCCTAAACAGGCGGTCGGGCAAGGCGCGCGTCGCATACCGCAGTTGCCGAGCGCGTGCGGCAAATTCAGGAAAGGGCCTTTCGGAGTCGCTCCACCGCCGATTTTTCCAGACGGCTGACCTGCGCCTGACTGACTCCGACAAGGTCGCTTATCTCCGTTTGCGTTTTTCCCTCGAAATAGCGCAGTCTCAACACGCCGAGTTCGCGTTCGGGCACGGTTTTCAGGGCTTCTTCGAGAGACAGCCTTTCCGACCACGAATCGCTGTTTTCCTTGCCGTCGGCGATTTTGTCGAGCAACTGCATACCCTCTTCACCGTCCGAAAACACGGGCTCGTAGAACGAGACCGGCTCGCTGACGGCGTCGAGCGCGCAAGCCACCAACCTTTCGCTCACCCCGATTTCGTCGGCGATTTCGTTGAGTTCAGGTTCGCGCGAGGTGTTTTCGACGATACTTTCTCGGGCTTTCAGGGCGCGATACGCGGTGTCGCGCAGGCTTCTGGGCACCTTGATACCAGTCCTGTCGCGCAAAAAACGCCGTATTTCGCCGATAATCATGGGCACGGCATAGGTGGAAAATCTCATTCCCAGAGTTCGGTCGAAATTGTTGAGGGCTTTCATCATACCCACCATTCCCACCTGAAAGAGGTCGTCCGCGCTCTCCTGAGTCTTGGGGAATCTGCCCACGACGGAAAGGACGAGGCGCATATTTGCGCGGAGAAAAAGTTCCTTGGCGGCCTCGTCGCCTTTTTCTATTCTTTCCAGCAAATCGTCGCTTTCGGACCGAGAGAGTTTCGGCAACGACGAGGTGTCCACGCCGCAAATTGTGACTTTGTTCATAGAGCCTCCGACTATGTACAGATTGCTCCAAAGTCACAAAAGTATTCTCGAAAACAGGCTTTTGTATTATACTTTTTGCTTTTTTACAGAGTAGTTTGCACTTCTTTTGCGGTTTTATACCCTTTCGGGCGCGCCTTTCCGTTTTGCCGCCACCGCCGCGCGTCGGCGTCTCGAAGGCGCGGAAGTCGGCTCGTCGCCGTCCGCACGCACTCGCCCGCCCGCGGCTTTTGCGCGGCGCGGTCTCAACCCAGCTTTGCTATTTCGCGTTTCAGCGAAGCCACGATTTTCTTCTCCAGGCGCGATATGTACGACTGAGATATGCCCATCATCTCGGCTATTTCCTTTTGAGTCATCTCTTCCCTGCCGCCCAGTCCGAAACGCATTTCAACAATCTGCCGCTCGCGCTCGGGCAGGCGTGAGAAACTCTCCTTCAGCATTTCCTTTTCCGCCGACTGCTCGACATCCTTGTATATGGAGTCCGGCTCGGTGCCCAGAATGTCGCTCAACAACAGCACATTGCCCTCGAAATCGACATTGAGAGGCTCGTCGAGGCTGACTTCAGCTCTCGTGCGCGCGGTTTTGCGCAGGTGCATCAGGATTTCGTTCTCAATGCACCGCGAGGCGAATGTGGCGAGTTTGATGTTTTTGTCGGGTTTGAAACTTCCCACCGCCTTGATGAGCCCTATGGTGCCTATCGAGATGAGGTCCTCGGTGTCCACGCCGGTATTGTCGAAGCGTTTGGCTATGTAGACGACCAGCCGCAGGTTGCGCTCGATGAGTTTGAGACGCGCCTCCTCGCTGCCTTTCATATATTCCTCGACAGTCGCCGCCTCCTCTTCGGGAGTCATGGGCGACGGCAGGCTTTCTCCCGTGGATATGTAATGTGCCTCTCCCTTTTTCCCGAACCCGAGAAACGCCAGTATGCGCCTGAGAATGTCCACTATTTTCATACCTTTCCCTCCTTTATATCCCCGTCGCGAGCGCCGTTTGCGCTTTCTGCGCCGCGCATGGCGCGCGGTGCGCGCCTTTTGACCGACCTGTCCGCGCTGTGCGGGCCGCGGTCGCCGTCGAACATCGTATTCTGCAATATGGCTTCGTAGCCGTCGAACCGCCTTTCCGTGAGCGCGGCGTACGCCTGCGTGCTCCTGCCGTCCACCGTCACGCCCCCGAGCCGCATTATTGGCAGGCTGAGTTGTCCGCCCACGGTCGCCGCCTCAACAAATCCTTCCACGCGCGCGCCTTCGACGCAACGCAGTCTTTGCGACAATTCCCGCGAGGCTATCAGCACGGGCAGACCGCTCGCGATGTCGGTCAGCGTGTTGCCGCTGTCGCACAACGCCGTCACCGTGATTTCCGCGCCGCATACGCTTATCACGGCGTTCAGGATACGGCGCGCCGCCTTGCCGCGGGAAGCCGCAAACGCCCTGACCGCAAGCGCGGCGACAAACCCCGCCGCGGCGCATATTCCCAGTATCGGATACCCCCTCAGGTCGAAGCCGACGAGATAACTTATACCGTACACCGTGCCGCCGAGGGCGAATGTTGCGCCCACAAGCACCGCAAGCGTCGTTATGTAATCGACAAAATTCCGCAGTCGGTGCAAGGCGAGAGATATTGCGGGCGCAAGCACAACTGCCGTCACGACCTTTGCCCACGCGGGAACGACGGCGTACGCCGTTGCCGCAACTGCCGCAAGCACCACCGCAAGCGTGCAGACAAACCGTCGCGCCCTGCGGCGCCGCAAAGTCAGCGTCAGCGCGACGATAAGGGCGTCCATCGCCAGGTTGTTGAGAAAGACGACCTCCACATACACACTCACACGCCGAGTTTACGCTCGCGCGCGTGCGAAATCTTTCCGTTTTCCGTCGAACGCTCCGTAGGGCGGCTTTGTCTTCGCACGCTCCGCCGCAAGTCGCCGCACGACGCCGCAAACATTTCCGCCGCAGGATGCGCTTTCGGATTGCGCGCGAAACGCCGCCCAACGCATCCTCGGATTGCCGCGAAAAAGACAGACGACGAATGCTCGGATTGCCGCGGAAACGACGGACGACGCCGACTTCGGCATAAACACGCATAAAAAAACGGACGGTTGCCCGTCCGTTTTGCACGCCCTTGCGGCGCAGTACCGTTGTCCGGATGTATTCAGTCGTTTGTCAACAATCTTTCTGCCGCGTCGGACGCGCTGTATCCGTTCAGTCGCGGTTGCGACGGATACGGTCAAGGAATTTTGGAACATGCTTTGCCGCCGTGCCGTCCTCTATGCGGGAGGGTGCGTCGTATTCGGCGGGTGCAGGAGCAACGGGCTCCGCGGGAGCGAATTTGTCCTCAGCGGGGGCCGCGGCTGCGCTCGGTTGCGCAGAGAAAGCCGAGTGATTGAACACGGGACGCTCGGAGAAGATGTCCTTGTTGTACTCGGGACGCACGGTTTCGGCTATATCGGTGCGCGGGGTCACGGGACCGGGGTCTGCGAGCACCGCCGACACCGTCCTGCCCGTGGTGAGCGGAGACGCGCCTACAGCGCGCGCGGGTGCGGCGTTCTTGTCGATGAATCCCGTGGCGATAATTGTGATTTCGATGTCCTTTTTCTCGGGAGAGAACGAAGTGCCGAAGATGATATTCGCGCTGGGGTCGACGACCTGCTTGATGATTTCGCAGGCCTCGTTGACCTCGCTGAGCATCATGTCCTCGCCGCCGGCGATATAGAGAATAACGCCCGTTGCGCCTTCGATGTCCGTCTCGAGCAAGGGGCTGTAAACGGCGTTCCTGACGGCGTCGATGACCCTCTTTTCGCCCTTGCCGTAGCCGATACCCATGTGCGCGAGGCCGCGTTTCTTGAGAACGGCTTTGACATCGGCGAAGTCGAGATTGATGTGCGCGGGATTGGCTATGACATCGCTGACGCCCTGCACGCCCTGACGGAGCACATCGTCGGCGATTTCGAACGCGCGCTTGAAGCTGATTTTGCTGTCGAGCACTTCGATAAGCTTCTGATTGGGGATGATGAGCAGCGTGTCGACGAAATTGCGCAGGTTGCGTATGCCCGCTTCGGCGTTTGCCATACGGGGCGCGCCCTCGAAATTGAAGGGTTTGGTGACGACGGCGACGGTGAGTATGCCCATGGATTTGGCTATCTCGGCAACGACGGGAGCCGCGCCCGTGCCCGTACCACCGCCCATGCCTGCGGTGATGAACAGAAGGTCGATGCCTTCGAGGGCTTTCTTGATTTCCTCGCGGGATTCTTCCGCAGCCATTTTGCCGACTTCGGGATTGGAGCCCGCGCCCAGACCGCCCGTCCTGTTGGCGCCTATCTGAATTTTACATTCCTCGGGGACAAGCGCCATGTTGAGCGCCTGCATATCGGTGTTCATGACGAGGAAACTCGCGCTCTTGATACCCGCGCGAATCATGTTGCTGACGGCGTTGTTGCCGCCGCCGCCCACGCCGAGAACGACGATGTTCGCCTTGCCGGGAATCTTGCGCGGCACCGCGCCTTCTTCGGGGGCGTACTCGGAAGTGGCGGCGGAATAAGGCGCCTCCACGATTTCTTCTTCCCTTTCGTCGTCTCTTTCGTCAAACCCGTCGGCGGGAGTGCCGAAGCCGAGTTTTTCAAAATCTATCATAGTTTACCTCCGCTGATTGCTCTTTTGATTTGATGACCGAAATTCTCCGCACGGAGATGTTCGGCGACTATGATAAGCGCGGCTTCCGAACTGTCGGCGGGTCTTGTGAACCCCGCAAGTCTGGGCGCGCAAATTTCAATGGGTCTGCCCGTCTGTTCCGAGATATACTTGTCGGCGCCTCGTATGGAGGTGATACCGTCGCCCGTGAGGTAGACGGTGGAACGGAGCGGGTAATTCCTGCTTTCGGCGACCTCGGACACGAACTCCGAAAACTCCCTGAGCACCCCGCGCACCGTTTCGGCGGCGTCCGCCGCATGCACGGCGTGATTGACCCCGTCGGCGACGAGAATGTCGGTGGGAGAATAGGAAAGATTGAGGTCGACCAGTTCGAGCGCACGCTCGGCAAGGTCGTAGGGAACCTTCAGTCTGTCGTAGATGTCGGCGGCGATATGCGCCCTGCCGACGGAAAAAGACGCCAGTCTTTCCAGACCGTAGCCCACGCCCACAACGGCGAACGAGGACAGATAACCTATGTCGGCGACGAGCAGGGGAACGCTGCGCGCTTCGCGTTCGAACAGCGTTATGCTTTCCGCCCACGGCACAGCGACGAAACGCACATCGGCAAAACCGACCTTGCGCGCCGCTTCGGTGAACATCTCGGCGAAGGAATTCTCGCACAGAAGATAGGACACCGTAGCCGCCACTCTGCACGCTTTCATGCCGCGGACATCGAAATACTGCTTGTCGGAAGCGTCGAGCGAAAAAGAAACGGGTGCGGAATTTATTATGGTGTAGCCGTCGGTGTCGAAGGCTTTGCCTTTTTCGATGAGAAATTCTATATCGGCGTCGACGACTTTCCTCTCTCTGTCGAGACGCACGGACACATCGCGGTTGTAGACGGCGCAGAACTCGCCCGGCACGCCGACGAACACGCGTTTCTTGCTGCAACGGGTGTTTTCGGCAACCTCGGACAACACTTCGCGCGCGCACTTCTCGGCGGCGACTTTGTCGAACCATTCCAGGTCGCCGAAGCCGTCGTGTTCCTTTTTCGCGGAAGCCTTGATTTCGTAGACGGAAGAAGCTTTTCTAACGCAAACCTTCGCGCTCATAAAGCGCGAAGTGACATTCAGCGTAACCACACCGCCGGACGAAAAAACCATCGTATCTTCCCCTCGTCCGCGCCAATGCGCGCACGATACTTTTAATTTATTATATAATATAAGAAATATTTGTCAACGCTTTTGCGGAAAAAACCCGAAATTTGCGCGCAAAAAAGCCTTTTATGCCGATTTTGGGCGGCGTGTCCCGTTATCTGTCCCGTCGCACCCTGCGCACCCTGCCGCCGAGCGACGAGAAAAGTTCTTCTATCCTTTCGTAACCGCGGTCGATGTAACGCAGTCCGCTGATTACGCTCTCCCCCTTTGCGCCGAGCGCCGCGACGGTCAGCCCCGCTCCGCCCCTGAGGTCGGAGGCGGCGACTTCCGCACCGTGCATCCCCTTGCTGCCGTCTATATACGCCGTGCACCCCGCAACCGCGATTTCCGCACCCATTTTGCGCAGTTCCGTTATGTGCGCAAATCTGTCCTCGAACACCGTTTCGCGCATACTGCACATTCCCGAAGCGTAACACTGACACGCCATGAACGGCGCCTGCATATCGGTGGGGAAAAGCGGATATGGTCCCGTGACTATGTCCGTAGGCGACAGCATACCGTCGCTTTCGAAAATGAGCACCCCGCTGTGTTCGACGAGGAAAGTGTGCGCGCCGAGGAATGGCGAAATGACCGCTCCGAGGTGGTCGGCGTTTGCCCCCGAAAGTTCCACCCTGCCGCCGCATACGGCGACCGCCGCCATAACCGTACCCGCCGCAATTCTGTCAGGAACGGGAGCGCACACCGCACCCTGCAGTCCGCTTACGCCTTCGACGGTGATGAGCGGAGTGCCCTCTCCCCTCACCGCCGCGCCCATTTTGCGCAAAAGGTTGACGAGAGAGACGATTTCCGGCTCGCGCGCGGCACCTATTATACGCGTGGTGCCTTGGGCACACACCGCCGCCATAACCAGATTTTCCGTCGCACCCACGCTCGGATAACGCAGGACTATGTCCGCGCCGCGCAGCTTGTCGGCGCGGCACACCACGCAGTCTCCGTCAAACGACACTTCCGCGCCGAGCGCGGCAAGTCCGCCGAGGTGAATGTCGAGCGGACGCGCGCCTATCCTGCACCCGCCCGGGGCGTGCATACGCGCCTCGCCCGTGCGCGAGACGAGCGGTCCGAGCATGAACACCGACGAACGAATTGCCTTGGCGAGCGCAAGAGGTATCTCCGACGAACGGCAACAGCCGCACACGGTTATGTTCCTGCCCTCGCGTTCCACCCTGCACCCCAGCGCCGACAGCACTCCCGCCATATCCGTGACATCGGTTATGTCGGGACAGTCGGTCACCGTCACGGGTTCGTCGGTGAGCACGCTCGCAGCAAGCATGGGCAGGACGGCGTTCTTGGCGCCGTGCACGATTACGCTTCCGACAAGCGGTTCTCCGCCGTTGACAATCAGCCTTTCGCAATCATTTTCCGTTCTCATGACGCTCCGTTTCCCCTTTCCGCAAGTCGGGTTTTCTCTTCCGCGCGGCGTTTCAGGTCTCCCGCCGTGAGAAATACGGCGCTCGACGAGCGCGACACCGACAGCAACATTCCCACCGCCGCAAGACACGCCGTCAGCGATGTGCCCCCCGCGCTGACGAAAGGCAGAGGCAGACCCGTCGGCGGCACCGCGCCGCACACGACGGCGACATTGACCACGGTCTGCAAGGCTATGACCGCCGTAATCCCCGCCGCGAGATAACACGAATATCTGTCCGTCGCCCTGCGGGCGATGACCACGCCGCGCGCTATCACCACCCCGAACGCGACGAGCAACGCCAGCACGCCGAACAATCCCGTTTCCTCGCCTATCACCGACAGTATGAAATCGCTCTCGGCAAAGGGAAGAAAGAGATATTTCTGACGGGAGTTGAACAGCCCCACGCCGAAAAGTCCGCCCGCGCCCAGCGCGTAATAGGACTGAATGAGCTGATAGCCTTCGTCCAGCGGCGATTCCCACGGGTCGAGGAACGCGAGCAGACGGCGCACCCTGTACGGTTCGGAAAACACCAGCGCGACGGCGGCGACCAGCACGGGCAGAAGCACGACGGCGAGATGTCTGGGCCTTGCTCCCGACACGAACGCCGTTGCGAACACCGCGGCGGCGACGCATACGGTGATCGACATATTCGGTTCGAGCAGCAACAATACGCACACAACGCCGCCCGCGGCGAGATACAGAAGCAACCGCGGGAAGGTGTGCACTCCCCGCTTTGCGGCGAGCCGCGCAAGCAGCATAACCGTGCCGAACTTGGCGTATTCCGAAGGCTGCACCGTGAAAAACCCTAGATTGAGCCACCTTTTTGCGCCGTAACTCTCCACGCCCAGTCCGGGCACGAACACGAGGGCGAGCGCGACCAGACCTACGGCGTAGACGAGCGGCGACCATTTCATGAGCGTTGCCGACGGTACCCGCGAGAGCACGAGCATAAGCGCGACGCCGAGCACGAGGGCGACGCCCTGAGTCTTGACATAGTGAAAGGCGTCGCCGAACTGTATCTGCGCGGAATACGACGACGCGGAATAGATGAACAGCACGCCGACGAGGGAAAGGACGATTGCCGCCGCGGCGAGCGTTTTGTCGAAACGGAAGAATTCCCGCGCTTTCATTTTCTGCGCGAAAGACCGACGACCGCCGCATCGAAAGCCCTGCCCCTCTCGGAGTAGCTGGTGTAATTGTCGAAGCTTTTGGACGACGGCGAGAAAAGCACGCTGTCGCAGTCGTTTTCCTTGGCGAGTTCGACGGCGTCGGCGCAGGCTTCCTCCAGGGTCGCGCATTTCCTTATGCCGTAAAAGCCCGCTTCCCGCGCGGCGGCGAGTATGTAATCGGCGTTTTCTCCAACGACGACGGCGCCCTTGACCTTGGAAGGCAGTCCGTCGAACAGCGCCGCGAAATCCTCGCTGCCCTTTGCCCCGCCGAGAATGAGCACGCAATCGCCGTCCATACTTTCGGCGGCGGAGATGACGGAATAGACATTGGTTGCCTTGGAGTCGTTGAAAATGCGCACGCCGTCCACTTTGCCGCACTCTTTTCTGCGGAATTCGGGGCGACGGAAAGATGTCAGCACCGCAGCGACGGTGTGGAAATTGATGTCCTTTATCGCGGCGACGGCAAGCGCGGCAAGCGCGTTCTCCACCTCCCTTCCCGCAAAATCGGTGTCGGCGACTTCCACCACGGGTTTGCCGCGGAAACACAGGAAGCCCGACGATATGTAGGCTCCGTCCACGGGACGGGTCGCGCTGAACGGCACGCGCTTTGCGCGCACCACGGGCAACAGCGAAGTCACCCTTTCGTCGTCGGCGTTGTACACGGCGAAATCGCTCTCCGACTGATTGAGGAAAATGCGCGCCTTGGCGCCCGCGTATCTCTCCATATTGCCGTGACGGTCGAGGTGGTCGGGGGTGATGTTGAGCATAACGGCGATGTCGGGCGCAAAACGCGACGAGGTTTCCAACTGAAAACTGGAGGCTTCGACGACCGCCGTTTCCACGGCGTCCAGTCTGTCCGCCACCGCCGAAAACGCCGCGCCTATGTTGCCAACGGCATACGAGCGTATCCCCGCGGCTTTGAGCAGGGCGTCAATCAGCATAACCGTCGTCGTCTTGCCGTTGGTGCCCGTGACGGCAATCTGTTCGGCGCGGCAGAAAGAGGAAGCCAGTTCCAGTTCGCTTATCACCTGTCTGCCTTCGAGACGGGCGTCCAGCACGACGGGAGTCGAAGACGGCACGCCGGGGCTGAGCACTATCATATCGCAATCGGCAAAGACGCGAGTGCTGGAAGTGGCGTGCGCCTTTTGCGGGTTGTCGTCGTAGATTACCGCGTTGCCGCCGTGCTCGCGCACGAGTTGCCACGCCGAAAGTCCGCTGACTCCCGCGCCGTAAATGACGATTTTCTTTCCGTATAACTCCATATCACGCCCTCGCAAGAATGACGGCGACAGCGCCCCCCGCGAGCGTGAGCACGAGATAAAGCGCGCATATCCTCGCCTCCGACCAACCTTTCATCTCGAGGTGGTGGTGGAAAGGCGACATCAGGAACACGCGGCGACCTCTCGTCTTGAACGCCGTCACCTGCACTATTACCGATATGCTCGACCACACGAACATTATTCCCACCAAAGGCACGAGAAGCGTATATCCCGAAAAAGCCGCCACCGCCGACGCCATTCCGCCGAGGGCGAGAGAGCCCGTGTCGCCCATCATCACTTTGGCGGGGTTGGCGTTGAAAACCGTGTATCCGAGGAGCGCGCCGACAAGCCCCGCCGACACCGCCGCAAGCGACGCGAGTTGCTCGCCGTAATCCGACTGCTCGGCGTCGCCGAAGGCGAAATACAGCACGACGGCAAAGACGGCGAAATATCCCGCCGACGAATAAGCCGCAAGCCCGTCCAGACCGTCGGTGAGGTTGACGGAATTGGAACAGGCGACGAACAACAGCATGGTGAGCGGGATTATGCCCCAGCCCAGTCCGACGCTGCCCGCAAAGGGTATGTGCAACATTCCGTCCACATAGGGCGACGCGTAACAGAAATATCCCGCGATTGCGGCAAGCCCGAGTTGTCCGATTATCTTCTGATAGGGCTTCAGTCCGAGATTGCGCGAAAACTTTATCTTGATGAAATCGTCGAGGAACCCGAGCACCCCGTATCCCGCGGCGAGCGCAGTGGCGACAAGCGCGAAATCGGTGTGCTCGGCGGCGGCTAACACGACTGCGGGCACGAGAAATATGAACCCGCCCATTGTCGGCGTGCCCGACTTGTGCTCGTGCTGAACGACATACCCGAGCACCGTCTGGCGCGCGTGCGATCTGCGAAGCAACGCGATGACGAGCGGCGCGAGCAACATCGCCCCCACCGCTCCCGCGAGAAAATAGAGGGGAATCCGCAGTTGATAATTCATCTCACCCTGCCCCACCGCGCGGCGGCGTCGAAATCGCTGTACGGGATTTTCCTGCCCTTGACTTCGATATAACTCTCGCTGCCCTTGCCCGCGATGACGACGGTGTCGCCTTCCTGCATTTCGGCAAGGGCGTGCGCCACGGCTTCGGAGCGGTTGGCAATGCGCTTGTGTTCGGTGCGCCCCACGCCTTCCTCGATGTCGTCGATTATGGCTTCGGGGTCCTCGAAACGGGGATTATCGGATGTTATTACCACATAATCGCTGTAATTTGCGGCAATTGCCCCCATAACCGCGCGTTTCGTAGTGTCGCGTTCACCCCCGCAACCGAAAACGCATATAAGCCTCGACTTCGTGAGAGTGCGCGCCGTACGCAACAGTTTCGCAAGTCCGTCCGGCGTATGCGCATAGTCGATAATCACCGTGCCGCGGTCGTTGCGGAGTATGCTGAACCGTCCTTTCACGGAATGCACCTTGCGCACGGCGCGGGACAGGGTGACGCCGTCCACGCCCAGTTCGTGCGCAACGGTGAGCGCGGCGAGCAGATTGTAGACATTGAACTCGCCGTAAAGCGGGCTTTTGACTTCGACTATCTCGTCGGACAGGTTGGCGACGAAACGCAGTCCGTCCATGTTCGGCGACACATTGACGGCGAAACTGTCGGCGGGGTTGTACAGCCCGTATGTCAGCACGCGCACCTCGCCGCCTTCCAGCCGCGCGCACAGTTCCATTCCCGCCGGATCGTCCACATTGACGACTGCCGTCGCCGTGTTTTCGGGGCAGAAATAGGACAGCTTGACATCCTTGTATGTCGCAAAATCCCCGAAATAGTCGAGGTGGTCCTGCGTTATGTTGGTCAGCACTGCGATGTCGGCTTTGACGCCGTGCAGTTTTTCCAGGCGTATCGCGTGCGCGGACACTTCGGACACCACGGTGTCGACGCCCTTTGCGCGCATTGCGAACAGCAAGCCGAAGAAATCGAAGCTGTCGGGAGTGGTCAGCCCCGAGCCTACCCTCTCGCCGAGAATGTAGTGCCCTTCCGTGCCGATGACGCCCGTGTTCACGCCCGCCTGAGTCAACAGCGAAGCGATGTAGTGCGCCGTGGAAGTCTTGCCGTTGGTGCCCACGACGGCGACGAATTTCATCCCCTCGTCGGGGCGCAGGAAAAAGTTGCGCGACATAAGCGCGTACGCCGAGCGCACATCCTCCACCACCACATACGGCACATCCGTCTCGGGAGCGCGTTCCGTCACGGCGACGAAAGGCACGGTTATCTCGCCGATGTGCAGGTTGCCGTCGTCGTCCCTGCCTTTCATACAGAAAAAAACATCCCCTGCTTCCACTTCGGCGGAGTGGATTCTGAGGGAAGATATTTCGGTGTCGAGGGGTGCGGTGGCGGCGGTGTAACTTACACCGTCGAGCAATTTTTCAAGCGTCATAAAATTCCTCCGTGTAAAGAAATCGAAATTGCACCGCCTATATTAGTTAGCGCGCAAAGGCAAATCAACGGAGGCGCGAAAACAGACAAAATAGCCGCCATTTTCTCATTTTTCGCCCGTCGAAAAAGGTCGCAATCTTGCGGGCGGGCGCGACGGCGCGCTGCGCGCGGGCGCGAAACGCAGTCGGCGCGAGGCGGGGAAAAGCGCAATCGAAGCCGTCGGAAACGGGCGCGGAAAAAAGCGCGGGCGCTCTTTTGTTGCGGAGCGAAAGCGCGCGGAAACACCGCCCGCGGCAAAGCCGCCGACGGCGCGGGTGTCAAGGAACGAAACGAGTCAGGAAGTCATCAGAAGCACGGTGTTGCGTTTGTCCACCACCGTTCCCGCCAGCGGGAATTGTCCCGTCACCGTGTCGCCGTCGCCGTCCGTCTCAACATACAGTCCGTGCGCGGCGAGTTCGGCGCGCACGACGGACAGGCGTTTGCCCGTATAATCGGGAAGCGCGAACGGCTCGCCTGTAAGCGCGGCCTCCTCTCCCGTGTATTCCGCCTTTACGCCGAGATAGGCGAATGTCGACTCGAATATGTCGCCCACCGGCGGCGCGGCGACCTGCGAGCCGTAGTAGAGATACCCGGACGGTTCGTCGACGATGAGCAGCACGGCGTAAGGCGCTTCCTCTTCGAGGGAGAAACCCAGAAACGACGAGATGTATTTGCCCTGCGCGATTTTGCCGTTTTCGTACTTCTGAGCCGTGCCCGTTTTGCCCGCAATGCGGTAACCCGCGACATACGCGCCCTTTCCGCTGCCGTTTTTCACGACATTTTCGAGCAGGGAGCGCATTGTCTCGCTGGTCGTCGCCGAAACGGTTGTGCCGCGCGAGGGGAAATCGCCGCGGATTTCCGTGCCCGAGTACGGGTCGTTCACGCAGGACAGCAGGTGCGGAGTCACGAGGGTGCCACCGTTGACCACCGAACTCGCGGCGGCCAGCAACCCTATCGGCGTGACGGCGACGGCTTGCCCGAAGCCTATGCGCGCAAGGTCGACGGATTTGACATCGCTCTGTTTTATGAAAATGCCCGATGTCTCCCCCGTTATGTCCACGCCCGTTGCGGCTTGCAGTCCGAATTTGTCGAGATAACCGTAGAATGTGTCCGTGCCCATTGCCAGCGCCGACTGCATGAAAACGCAGTTGCAGCTCTGTTCCACGCCCTCGGCGAAGTTTATCGAGCCGTGACCTTTGGCTTTCCAGCACCTGATTTTCGTGCCGTCCACGGTATAACTGCCCGTGCAGTAATAAGTATTCGCCGTGGTCACCGCTCCCGAGTCGAGCGCGGCGGCGGCGGTGAGTATCTTGAATGTGGACCCCGGCTCGTACACCGAAGCCACCACCGTGCTCTTGGAATGTGAAAAGAGTTGCTCCACATCGTCGCGCGGCACATTGTTGAGGTCGAAAGAGGGATACTCCGCAAGCGCGATTATCTCCCCCGTCATATAGTTCATCACCACGCACGAAGCGGCCTTGGGCGCAAACTGCGCCACAGCGTTGTCCAGCGCGCCTTCCACTATGCGCTGTACGGTGACATCCAGCGTGGTCACCACATTCATTCCGTCGACGGCGGGAACATATCTGGTGCCGCCCTCCACCTCTCTGCCCACGAGGTCGGTGGAAGTGAGGATTGCGCCGTCCGTTCCCGTGAGATACTTGTCGTAATAGGCTTCCAGCCCCGTCTGACCGTTGCCGTCGAAACCCGTGAATCCCAGCGCCTGCGTCAGAAAATCGCCGTAGGGATAGGTGCGGAGATTGTCCTCGCCGTAATATATCCCCGATTGCCCGCTCGAAATAAGGGCGTTGAGTTGTTCCTTGGTCGCGCCTCGCGCCACCGTGATTTCGGAAGCGTGCCCCGAGATTTTCGCGTAGGTCTCCTCGAAATCGTAGCCGAACACCGTGCAAAGCAGTTGCGCTACGGCTTCCTTGTCGGTCAGGGCGTTGGGGCGAACATAAACGGTGTACTGCGTCGTCGTGTCCGCAAGCACCACTCCGTTGCGGTCGAGTATCTTGCCGCGCACGGCTTCCGTCGGCACATCGCGCATCCATTGCGACGCCGCTTTCACGCCCAGTTCCTCGGAGTTCGCCACCATTACGAAAGCCAGTTTGGCGAAAACCGCGGCAAAGGAAAAGGCTATCAGCAGCAACGCCACCGACAGCCTTTTCCTCGGATTATGGATAATTGGGGATTGATTATGGCTATTTGACCGTGACTTCATATCCGTATTGTATTGCGGACGAAGTCACACTATTCTCGGCATAGTCTGCCGAAGCCGCGGACACCGCTCCCGCGCTGGGAACCGCCGCGGTGCCTTTGTTGAGGGGTCTCGCGTTGACGCCGATAAGTATGGCTATCACCGCGAACACGACCGCATAAGCCGCGATTATGAGCTTTGCCTTGAGTCCGAGACGCACTTTCTTGCGGGTCTTGACATTTTCCTTGCGGTAGGTTTCGGCGTAATTTTCGCTGTAACTCTGCCTCGCCATTCTCTCCTGCTCCGCAACGGCGGTGGAGGACATGGACAGACGGTCGTACAGCTCCTGTCCGGGCGCTCTGTCGGCGTCCGTCGCCGCAAAACGGTAGAACCCGCCGCGGTCGGCTTCGCTCTCGGGATACTCTCTCCTGTAGTCGCGCTCGACGGGTCTTTCGCGCACGGCGTCGTAACGCTCGTAACGCGCTTCGTACTCGCGCGCTCTGTCGGAGGGACGGTATTCCTCGGTGCGGGGCGCTTCGTAAGGACGGGAGGCTTCGTATCTCCTCGTCTCCTCGACGGAACGCGGGGGCGTGTAAGGACGCCTCTCTATATCGAACTTGGGTCTTTCGGGTGCAGTGTACATATTCCCCTCCGCGCGGCGTGCCGTATATTCGTCCATAGGAGGAAATGCGTCAAAGCTCTGACGCTCTTCC
>CALVTH010000024.1 GCA_944360115.1 uncultured Clostridia bacterium | reverse complement strand
GGCCTTTAGCTCAGTTGGTTAGAGCGGTCGGCTCATAACCGATTGGTCCGCGGTTCGAGTCCGTGAAGGCCCACCAAAACCAAAACTTACGGTCCGGTAGTACAGTTGGTTAGTACGCCAGCCTGTCACGCTGGAGGTCGAGGGTTCGAGTCCCTTCCGGATCGCCAAGTATAAGGGACGGTGGCAGTGACAAAGTCGCTGCCACTTCCCTAAAAAGCCCGCCTCGGTAGCTCAGCTGGTAGAGCAAGGGACTGAAAATCCCTGTGTCGGTGGTTCAAGTCCGCCCCGAGGCACCACATAAACCGCACCGCACTTCACCGTGCGCGCGAATATAGGCGCTGTGGCGCAAACGAAACATTCTGCTGGTGTAGCTCAATAGGCAGAGCAGCTGATTTGTAATCAGCAGGTTGATGGTTCGATTCCGTTCACCAGCTCCAATAGCGGGGTCCCCATCAAATTTCGCTCCGAAATTTTATGGGGTATCACATGGAAGGGTTCCCGAGTGGCCAAAGGGAGCAGACTGTAAATCTGTTAGCAACGCTTTCGGTGGTTCGAATCCACCCCCTTCCACCAACACGACAGCCTGTCTCAGGACAGGCTGTCGTGTTATATTGCTCCGCTGCCCCCGATTGATTGAAAAAAGTCTCCGTCACCCGAACCCCGCGCCGCCTTCCGACAGGATTTGCCGACCCGCGCACCGCCGTGCGGCGAATGGCGTTTCGACGCCGCAATCAATAGTCAATACTCTATCAATGTTGACTGCCCGTCTCGGGGCGTGATATGATGAAAAAAACGCCCGACGGCTCTGCAAGTGATGAAATGGGAAAATACAGTTCTTTCGGCAAACTAATTGAAACGCTCGACAATTGCGAACCCGACTGGGTCAAAGAAGTTTCCGACATCGTCGGCGCTGATTGCAACAGCGAAAACCGCATGAAACAACATATAAAGGCGATGATTTTTGCCGCACTGTCCGGAAACAGCTGCTGGCAACGGATTGCGGGAAATGCCGATAAAATCGACGAGATTTTCAAATATTACGACTGCGACGAATTGTTGAATTCCGACCCGGTGGCATTGAGCAAAGCAGTAAAAAACATTAGGTGCGGCAACCGCCGAATGAATCTTTATTTTAAACCGTCGGAAAACGGTAAGGTCGGGCTTTTCACGAACATTGAGATTTTCAAGCGGATGTACGACGACAATCTTTTCGATTTCAGAAACGGCTATGCGGCTTATGCCGAGTCGGAAGACGACATTATAAGACTTATCCGTCTTTTTGCCGAAGGCACATACAAGGGCAAAATAACAACCGCCGACGGCAAAGAAATCACGGCGAGCGATTTGAAATTGAAAGGTATGGGGATTCCTCTTGTCTGCGAGTATCTAAAAAGCCTGAACATCAACACTGCCAAGCCCGATGTCCATGTCCGCCGAATTCTGTACAGACTTTATTCTGAAGGCGCGAAGCGAAATAAATGTCAGTTGGTGAGTGAACTTAGTGCGCTGCATATATGCAACGAAATTGCCGAAGAGTACCGCTCTGTTCTGAACGAAAGGTCTGCGAAATGTCAGCCGTCGATACTTGTCGACACGGTGCTGTGGCAACTGGGGTCAAAAGGTATATGTGCCGCAAAAAACGACGGAGCCGACGATTGCGTTTCAAAAGGATGTCTGGCCCGAGGGTACTGCAAACATTACATTTACGGCAACAAACAGCGCTGAGTTTCTCACATTTGCAGGATTCTCTTGCCCCGCAACGGGGCGTTTGAATTGCCAATTAAAAAAGGCTCGTTTTTCCCTCTTTAATGCTTGGCGACCGTCGCGGCGACTAGTCTTCGGGCGGGGTTTGAGGAGCGTCGGCCTTGACACCGAAATCGATTGCTTCCGCGTCGTATTTAGTGCGGTAACCCGGGTTGGACTCGGGGCGCAGGGCGTTGGGATAATAGGTGTCGTTCTTGATGTCCTGCACTATCCTCTGCAATTCGTTGGCAATGCGGTAAGGGTCGGCAATGTCGTACAACACCGCTTTCTGCGCCTCGGCGGTGATGTAGATGTCGCCGACTTTGAGCAGTCTGTCGATCAAGCCGACGCGGACGCGCACATTGGTTATATCGGTGTAATAGAGGAATTTGAGGTCGATTATGACGCCGCTTCTGACAATCACGCGCTTGTCGGTCACGGCGTAACGGATGTTGTCCACTTCGACGGCGCAGCGTATGATGTTGGCTATCCAGATCCACACGGGCGCAAGGTGAATGGCAAAGAAAATCCAGACAAACCACGGCACTTCGTCGCCCATGGTGGCAAGGAAGTAGATGAATACGCCATCGCACAACAACCAGAAAAGGACGATAGGCAGCATTTTGAACACGGCGGCAAGTATATACGCCGATTTCTTCGGCTCGCCCTGCCAGAGAATGTTCTCGTCTTCCTTGACGACATCTTCTATGTTGTTGCTGTACATTCCGTTGTCGGAGAAATACTTCTTGTTCTCTTTCATACGCTCCTCCGCCGCACCGCGGCTTCACGGTAATTCTATCAAACGCTCGGCGCTTTGGCAATAGCGCGCCTGCCTTTCGTCGCCGCTTTCAGCTGCGCCCGCCTGCGCCGTATTCACGCCCCTTCAACACGGATAAAAGAAATCCCGCGGTTTGCGCGGGATTTCGGGTTGCGTTTGCGTATTGCGTCGCAGTCGTTACGAATGGAGTCTCTGAATGAGACGGTTGTTGACGACGAGCTCCGCATTGTACGGCACGGAACTCTCGGTGTTGTAGTAGCTCCATATACGAATGGGGTCGTTGATGATGTCCATACCGAGATTGAAGCTGTCCATCACGCCCGCAATCGTATCAATGTCGGGCATTTGGTTGGTGGTGATTTCCTTCCACCTGCCGCCCGCAGAAACCTCCGGATCGTCGACGCCTTCCTCCGACTTGAAGTCGAGATAGGAATGGCACACCGCACCCAGCGAGAACAGACCGAAGTGGACGTATTTTGCGCCGTCGGTACGGGCGATTAACGGCTCGAACTTGGGAGAAAGCAGCTGCGACATAACGTACTGGTTAAGCACATCGAACGCCGCTTCGTATCCCTCGAAAGTGCCGAGGTCGCCGGCGAGTCCCGTCAGCAGGTTGAAGGAATTGTCGAGGTCCTTCCAGTTGTAGACATCCCAGAAGCCCGTCTGCGTAACGGTGGTGTTGCGCTGTTCCTCGCGGGGCTTTTTAATCTCTTGTTGGACTACCGCAAGTCTCTCCGCCTTAAGTGTTTCATTGTCTTTGGCGGTCCCGTAGTTGTCGTAGTTGGCGGCAAGCGGCATAAGCAGGAGGTTGGAGAAAACGCAGTTGTGAATGCCGATTGTCGCATAGCGTATCGCGTCGGGTTCTTCCTGTCCCGTGTGGGCGAATATACCGTTGTAGCCTATGTTTCTGACTATGACGCCGACAAGGTCGACCTGCGCGCCGTAGATGCGCACGCCCTCGCTGCAGTTCTGAATGATGCAGTATTCGATGCGGATGTTTTCGGGACGGAGGTCGGCTTCTTCGGTGGTGAAATAACTGAACACATCGCCCGTCTGACGGTTCTTGTATTCGATGTTGATTGCGCGCCCTTTAATTCTGTTCTTCGCCTTCTCGTCGTCGGTCATCTCGTCCTTGATGTCGGAGTTGTTGGTGAGGACGAGGTTGGAGACCGTGATGTCGCTGCCGCGCAGGCTTATGATGGTCGTACCGTCGCCCGTCATAATCGCCGAGGTGGATTTAAGGGCATAATTGTTGCCGTATATGTCGCACCAGATGTCCTTTTCGATGTCGCTTGTTTCGAGCATAAGGTCGGACATAAGCACTATCGAAGGCACTTTTTCATAGACCGCGGCGTCCTTGGACGCATTGTCGGCGGTGGCTTTGTTCCAGTCGGCGACATCGAACACCGCAACGCCGGGCACGACATTTATGGTCAGACTGCACACGGTGGAAGAGACAAGCCCCGCATATTTGGGATAAAGCGCGCGGACGGTAAAAGTGACGGTGGTGCGCTCGGTTATGCCTTCGGGATTGAACACGAGACGGTTGGGGTGCTCGGGATCGCTGAACGCCGCCTTATCCGCGTCGGCTTCGGCAACGGAGAAATCGAGAGCCGCATAATCGACATCGGAGGGTTGCAGAATGGAAACATCGAACCAGTTGGCAACGATGTTGGCGTCGGCGGTGTCGTAACGACCCGTCGCGAACACCGTTTCAAGCGCAAGACCGACCTGCAAAGACGACTCGGTGTCGGCAAGGCGCACCATCGCAATCTTCTTGACGCAGGCGAGCGTTATTTCGGCTTCTTCGCCGCCCACGGAAACTTTGACGACGAACAGTCCCGTACCCACGGGCGTGACCACGCCGTCCTCGGAAACGGTGGCGATGTCGGCGTACTTGTCGTCGATGCTCCACACCGCGTCGGAAATTTCGTCGTTCTTAAGCGCGGATTTCCATTCGACGGTGAGGGTGAGAGGCACTTCGTCGGTGGCGACGACATAAGGCTCGTCGGAACTTTCGACAAAGGTGAAGATGTCGCTGTGCGCAATGGCGATTTCGTCCTCGGCACATTTCTCCACGGTGAACGACTTGCCGTCCGCCGAGGTGACCGTCGCCGAGGTGACGCCGCTGCCGAATGTGAACATATTGCCGCTGACGGTGCCGCCGGTTGCGGTCGCGCCTTCGCAATCGAACCCTATCGCGGCAAGGTCGAGGGTGTCGTTATGCACGGAGAATTTGTCGCCGTAGACGGTGACGCCCGCGGTGACGGTTATCTTCTTGGTGCCCGTGACGGCTTTGGTGCCCTCTTTGGTCATGGTGGTGAAAGACACGATCGTCTCACCGACGGACACGCCCTTGACGACGCCGTTGGCGTCAACCGTCGCAACGGAGGGATCGGCTACCGTCCATTCGCCCGAGGTCACAATGCTGTTGAGAGGCGCATACTGCGCGGAAAGCAGCACTGAAGCGCCCACGGAGACCGTATCTGCGCCCGTAAGCGTAATCGACTGCACTTCCTTGTCGGTTATTTCGACATAGCATTTTGCCGTATGCTGTTCGGCGGAAGCGTAGATGTAGAAACTGCAGTAAGTGGTGACGCGCACTTTGCCGTCCGTCTCGTTGACGAGAGAAGCGACGGCGCCGCCGGTCTCTTCCGCCGAAGGATAGAGGTCCGCCATGGACCACTCCACGCTGTCGCGCGCATTGGCGTGCGAAGGCAGAACGACGGGATTGAGCAACGCCTTGAGGTCGATGATGTAGGACCCGTCTTCTTCGGCTGTGTAATCGGACAAATTTATCGAAAGATTATCGGTGTCGAAGCTTATGGACTCCACGCCGATATGCACCTTCTGTGAGACATACCGACCTATGAGTCCGACTGTCAGCATCACTATCAACGGAATGATGACAAGGATGCCTATCATGATTTTCTTCATAGATACTCCTTGGCGAACGCCCCCCTTGAAGGCTCATACGCGAACGCCGTCTGCTGTATTCTACCACATACATATTGTGGCAGGCAACCGTTTGAGGGCACTAAAGCGCGCGGGCGCGTATCTTAAAACGACCGCGAGCGCGCGGGAGCGCATTTTTCGCCCGAAAAACGGCAAAAACGGCGTTTTCAGTGCATATTCGACGACAAAAAACCGCGTTTGCGCAACCCGAAAATCCGCCGTTCCAACCTTAAAAACCCCGAAAAAGGCGCAAAAAAACCGCCGCACAAGGTAATGCGGCGGACTTTAGCGGTCGCTCAGCGACGGAGCGCGGAAGGCACGGGCTACTCTTCCGACTCCATTCTGCGGAACAGCAATTTGAGGATTTCGGCGGTGGCGTAGACATCCGCCATTGCGCGGTGCGCGTCTGCGTGATAGATTTCGAAGTGTTTGGTCAGTTCTTCGAGCGAAAAACGGCGCAATTCCGTGAAATGCTTGCGCGCAAGCAGCAGCGTGTCGCAGGTTTCGTTGTCGAAAAGATACCCTTCCTTGTCGGCGTATTTGCGCAACAGCGGGAAATCGTACCCGTCGATGTTGTGTCCCACGAGCACGGCGCCGCGCGTGAACTTGTAGAAGTCGGGCAAAATGTCCGTAATGGACGGCATACCGTCCACCATTTTGTCGTTTATTCCCGTCAGTTCGGTTATTCTGGGCGGAATGGGCATTCCGGGACTGAGCAGACTGCCGAAAGTCTCGGTGGGCGCTCCGTCCACTATCTTGAGCGCGGAAAGTTCGATTGGCACGGCGGACATATTGCTGTCGGTGGCTTCGAAGTCGAACACGACGAAGGTCTTTCCGAGCATTGCGGCGGGCACGGGATCGTCCGTCTTCTTTTCGGGAGCGTCCTCGGCATAGGCGACAAGCGACCCTTTGAGCACCTGCGGCGGGACATACGCCTGCGGCTTTATGCACGAATACGATGACGGCACGGGACGGGTCTTGACGGTTTTCAGCGACTCGGCGTCTATCGTACATCTGAAAACGGCGTTGACCGCCACGCTGATTGCGCCCGTGTGAGCGGAAATCCCCGCCTTGCCCGTACATACGACGGTGTCGCCGTTCCTGAGTCGCTCGATGTCGGCGACTTTTGCGGGAGTGGGAAAACACACGCACTCGACGAGCCCCGTGGTGTCGTCGAGCGAAAATCTGACCATTTGCAGGGTTTCGGGCTGCTTTTTTGGCGCGGAAGGATCGTATTTTTTGTTGCGGTACTCCCTCATCGACACCCCGGACACCTTGCCGCACACCACGACGAGGTCGGCGGGCGAAGTCAGGTCGGCTATGTAGCCGGGCTTCTGGTTTATCCCGCCTATGTTGCCACGCTCGTAAATCCTTTCGCCGAGGGCTATCTCGATAAGGCGCGGCGCAAACCCCGCGAACTCTCTCTTGCGCGCGGGCGCTCCCTCGACAGGCACTTCGTCCGCGGGCTTACCCGTGCGGCGTATGGCGACGGCGGCGGGAGGATTGAAGCAATAATACAGCCACTCCGTCAACTGCTCGCGCACTTTTGCGCTCTCGAGGAAGTCCGCCGTCGGGTCGTCGAAGAAAAGATTCACCTTTATTCCTTCGTCGTCGACGGCTATTTTCACGGTGTCGTCCGAAAGGTAACGGTACGCCATTCTGTTGGTTTTGTTGAAAAAGGCGTAAATCTGGGTGCGTACAGTCTCGTCGTCGGCATAGGTACGGATATACTCCACGGCGGTGGCGATTTTGTCGAACATCTTCGCCACGGTCTCGGACACCCGTCTCTGCATATCGGAGTCGAAATTTTTTGCCGCGGAAGCTTCTATCATAAAACGCACCGTCAGTTTCTTCCCCGCTTTGATATAGGTCGCGGAATGGAATTTGAGCATAGGAAAAGCGCCTTGCGAAGCCTTCCTGAATTCGTCGTCGAAATTGACTCTCATACTCACCTTCCTCACCACAAAGGGTCAAAGTATTCTCGAAAACGGCAAAAAGTATTATACTTTACGCCTTTTTCGAGAGCAGTTCAGCGATATAATCGTCCACCAGCATCATAAAATGCGGCATCAGCAGTTCGCTGCTCACGGTCTCGTAAATCTTGCCGTCGCGCATAATGACGGACTTTTCCCTGCCGCCCGCGACTCCGAGGTCGGCGTCCTTTCCTTCCCCTATGCCGTTAAGCGGACAGCCCATTACGGCTATTTTGAGCGGCACGCGCACGGACGCCGTCGCCCTCTCCACCGCCGCGGCAAGCGCGGCGACATCAATCTCGGTGCGGGCGCAGGTCGGGCACGCCACCACATCCACGCAGTCGCTCCTCAGCCCCAGACAACGAAGCAGGGTCTTGCCCGCATGCACTTCCTCGACGGGAGGCGCAGACAGCGAAATGCGCAAGGTGTCGCCTATGCCCTCGGACAGCAATATGCCCAGCGCGGCTGAAGATTTGACAAGCCCGGTGCGAAGGGTGCCCGCTTCCGTCACTCCCAGATGCAGGGGGCAATCGGTGACGGCGGAAAGTTTCCTGTTGGCGCTCACCATTGTGCGCACATCCGAAGCCTTGATTGCCACCACTATGTCCCTGAGTCCGCAGGACTCGAACAGCTCCACGCTGTCAAGCGCGCTGTTCACCAGGGCGTCGCACTCGTCCTGTCCCGCAAAAGCGGGGTCGAGCGAGCCGCCGTTGACGCCTACGCGGACGGGAATCCCCTCTCCCGCCATTCTGCGCGCGAGTTCCTTCAGTTCCTCGCGGTTGTGCATATTGCCGGGGTTCATTCTTATTTTTTTTGCGCCGTTGTCTATTGCCAGATGCGCAAGGCGGCAACTGTAATGTATGTCGGCTATGAGCGGAAGGCGCGTGCGCCGCGCAATTTCGCCGAACGCCGTCGCCGACTCCTCGTCCGGTACGGCAAGCCGCACGAGGTCGCACCCCGCTTCGACGAGTTCCGTCGCCTGTCTGACGCTGCCTTCGACATCGACGGTTCTGGTATTCAGCATAGACTGCACCGTGACGGGCGCTCCCCCGCCTATCGGCACATTGCCCACACAAACCCGTCTCGTAAGACGCCTTTCGATCGTGTTTGCCGTGCTCATTTCTTCCTTGCGTTTTCCTTGTATTCGTCGGCTTTCTTTTTCATTTCGGCGGCGTGTGGCAGGGCGTGCGAGGAATAATCCGCGCCGCCGATGAGCCTTGCGATTTCGGGCAGGCTGTCGTCGAGCAAGGTTATGTGCGTCAGCGTCTTGCCGTCTTCCACTCCCTTTTCGATGAGATAATGCCTGTCCGCCATTGCCGCGAGCGCGGGCATGTGCGTCACCGCGATAACCTGCCGTTTCATGGATATGTTGCACATTTTCTCGGCAACGACCGCCGATATGCGCCCCGAAATGCCCGTGTCGATTTCGTCGAAAACCATTGTGCCGATATTATCGATTGCCGCCACGATGTTTTTCATAGCCAGCATAAAACGCGACATTTCGCCGCCGGAAATGATCTTCGCAAGCGGTTTGAGCGGCTCGCCGATGTTGGGCGAAATGAGGAATTCCACGCTGTCGCCGCCGTTTTCGGAGACGGAATCGGGGGCAAAGTCCGACGCAATTCTGACTTCGAATGTAGTGCCGCCCATTCCGAGGTCGTTGAGTTCGCCCGTAATGTCGCGTTCGAATTTGCGCGCGCAGTCGGCGCGGAGCGAGGACAACTTTTCCGCCGCGGCGGACAACACCGCGCCCGCCTTGCGGATGAGTCCCTGCAATTGGTCCACGCGTTCGGCGGCGTTTTCGAGGGTTTGCTTTTCCTCTCGCGCCTTGTCGAGAAAATCTATCGCCGCTTCCACGCTGCCGCCGTATTTGCGTTTGAGAGCGCGCACGCGCTCCAGTCTCTCTTCCACGCGCTCGGCGGCGCCCGCGTCGAAATCGCTCTCATCCATCAGGTCGGAAAGCGTGTCTGCAATGTCGGCTATCTCCGTCTTTGCGCTGTCCAGTCTGTCGGCAACGGCCGAAAACCGCTCGTCGTAGGACGACACGGGTATGAGCGCGGATGCGGCGGATTTCAGTTCGCCCGCAATGGACGCGCCGCTTCTGCCTTCGAGTATGCCGCGCGCGGTGTCGAGTGCGGAAATTATCTTCTCGGCATTGCGTATCCTGGCGCGCTTTTCGAGCAAATCGTCCTCTTCGCCCTGTCTGAGGTCTGTCTTTTCCAGTTCTTCGATTTGAAACGCCAGGATGTCGAGCTTGCGCGCGCGCTCGTCTTCGTCGCCGAAACGGGCAAATTCCTCTTTGAGCGCGCGGTATTCGGCGTACGCCGCGGCTACTGCGTCGCGTGCGGCGGCAATCCCGTCGCCGCCGAGAGCGTCCAGCATCCCGAGGTGGTTGGCGGGCTTGACGAGGGACTGGTGCTCGTGCTGACCGTGTATGTCGACCAGCAATTCCGTCAGCCCTTTGAGCACGGACAGCGTGGAAATCCTGCCGTTGATACGGCACTCGTTCTTGCCGTCGACGCTCATTTTGCGCCGTATGACGAGGGTGTCCTCGGGCTCTATGCCGAATTCTTCCATATAAGCGGAAATCTGCGGCGTGAGATAATCGCAGAACGCCGCTTCCACGGACGCGCTGTCCGCGCCGTAACGGATGAGCGACTTGTCGGCGCGCTCGCCCAGCACGAAATTGAGCGAGTCGATGATTATGGATTTGCCCGCGCCCGTCTCGCCGCTGAGTATGTTCAGACCGTCGCCGAGAGCGAGGTCCAGCGATTCGATAAGCGCGATGTTTCTTACGGACAGCCACTCAATCATCTGCGGAGAATCTCCTCGAGTTTGTCCGCCACGCGGTCTGCCGCCGCGATGTCCTCGACGGCGACGAAAATGGTGTTGTCTCCCGCGATGACGCCGAGAATACAGTCCATATTCAGCCTGTCTATGAGTTCGGCTGCCGCCTGCGCCGCGCCCGTCTCCGTCTTGACGACGACGAGATTTTCCGCCACGCGTATGGAGACGACGGTATTCTTGAACACATTGACGAACCTGTCCGACGAGGTGTCCTTGGGAGCGGAAACGAGATAACGGTAGCCCTTGCCGTCCTCTGCGGGCACCTTGACGAGATTCATGTCCTTGATGTCGCGCGACACCGTCGCCTGTGTTACGGCAAAGCCGTCGGCGCGCAGCATTTCAACAATCTGCTCCTGAGTGCCGACGGAATTTTTGGCTATGATGTCGAGGATTTTAAGTTGTCTCGCGCTCCTTCCCATAATTTCTCCTATGCTGTGGTGCCCCACCTGTTCATCTTGCTGAGCAGTTTTTCGTAAAATCTGTTTTCGCCGACCTTGACGAAATAGGCGCTGATGTCGGCTTTGCGCACGGCTATGACCGATGAAGCGCGCAACACGCCTTCCTCCTTGCCGTCGACGATGAGTTTTGCGCCGTCCTCGGCGGAAAGTTTGAGTATTATCTCGGAATCCGCGCCCGCGACGAGGGGACGGGAATGAAGAGTGTGCGGACACACGGGATTGACGACGAGCGCGTCGACCTCGGGCGCGATTACGGGACCGCCCGCCGACAGCGAATATGCCGTCGAGCCGGTGGGCGTCGCCACGATAACGCCGTCGCTCCTGTAACAGTCGGCAAACTGACCGTCCACCACGAGACTGACGGACACCGGACGGCTGCCGTCGCTCTTCAGCACTATGTCGTTGAGGGCGAGGAAATTCCCGCACGCCGACCGACATTCGACGAGCATACGCGCCTCGGTCTCGCCGTGCAACAGCGCTTCGGCGACGGTTTCGGGCGCGACATCGGTCTCGAATTGCGTGAGAAAACCGAGATTGCCAAGGTTGACTCCGAGCACGGGCACGCCCTGACGGGCGCCGCGCACCGCGGCGGTCAGCATAGTGCCGTCGCCGCCGAAAACCAGCATACGCTCGGCTTGCGTGGGAATGGGAAGATTGCCCTGAATTTCGATTATTTCAAAATCCCCGCGGGAAGCCAACGCATCGAGAATGCGCTTCCGTGCGGGGTGCTCCGAAAGTGTTGCTTTTGTATATGCCGCAATAACCATAATCCGACGGAAATTATACATTGTGCGCGCGCGATTTTCAAGCGATTTATAAAATTATACACAAATTATGCAACGGCTTTTCGCCTGCAATGGCGTGCATAAAATACGGGAAAACGGGGTGAATATGCGGAAATCGGCGTTTTTATGCGCCGTTATACGGTGTGACGGCGGTTTTCGGTCGCGCGAGCAACAGCAGGTATTCCCTGTTCTTGCCCTCGAACAGCCTGGGTATTTCCGTCTCGCCGAGTATATCGAAACCTTTCTCGGCGGCAACCGTTTTCGCCAGCGTCGCCGCGGCAAGCGAAAGGCGTTCGTTTTTGACTATTCCGCGCTTGTCGAGAGCGTTGCGTCCCAACTCGAATTGCGGCTTGACGAGGACGACGGCCTTTCCGCCCTCTTTGAGCAGTCGGAAGACGGAATCGAGGACGAGGGTGACGGAGATGAAACTGACATCGACGGTGACGAAATCCTTTTCGGGAAGGGGCGGCAACTCGCGGGCGTTTGCGCGCAGGAAACTCACCTTGCCGCTCCCGAGAAGCCTTTCGTCGAGCGCGCACTCCCCCACATCGACGGCGAGCACGCTTGCGGCGCCCTTGCGCAGCAACAAATCGGTGAAACCGCCGTTGGAGCAACCTATGTCGGCGCAGTCGGCGCCCTCAACGGACAAAGCGAAGTCGTCGAAGACTTTCTTCAGCTTGTACGCGCCGAGAGAGGCGAAGTCCTCGTCGGACAGAATTCTGATTTCCGGGGGATTGTTTTCGTCGATTTCGCACGAAGGGCGGGTCTCTACCGTACCGTTGACGGTGACAGCGCCGCGTTTCAACAAATTTTCGGCATAGGTGCGCGAGCGCAGGGAAAACGCCGCAAGCAGATATTTGTCCAGCCTCATTGCCGCGCTCCGTCCGCGTCGTTGCCGTCCGCCTCGGCGTCGGGCTTGCTTTCGTCTGCGACAGCCGTTTCGGGCGCGTCGTCGGGGGCGTTTTCGACCGTGACAACCGTTTCGGGCGCGTCGTCGCGTTGTGCGACCGCTTCGGCTTCGCCGTCGGCGACTGCGGCGGATTTGCTCTCCGCACTCTCCTCCGCGGCGCCTGCAGCCTTGACCGAGACGGGTTTTATGCTTCTGGCGTTCTTCTTGTCGCCCTCGGAATCGGCGGGTTTTTGCCGGGTGTTCTTCGCGCTTCCGCCGTCTTTGCCGTCGGCAACCGCGGAATATTTTTTCTTTTTCTCGGCTTCTTTTTTCTTTCTGCGGCGTTCCTCGGGGTGGAAAATGCCGATTATCCTCGCCACGAACATCACGAATTCCTTGGAATTGGTGATTGCGATGTTCTTGAGGAAGGCTTTGCCGCCTATGGTCAGCGCGGACACCACGGCAGACACCGCAATGGCAATCCATTGCTGATATTTGTCGTCGGTCAGCGTGACGATTTTGATTGCAATAGCCGCGCCGCAGGCGCCGGAAATTATGCCGAATATGTCGCCGATGACATCGTTGCAGACATTGGACACCTTTTCGTTGTTCTTGACCAGCCACATTGCCGTCTTGGCTCCGTACTCTTTCTTGGAGGCCATAGAAACAATGGGGGTTATGTCGCAGGAAGTTACCGCGACGCCGATACCGTCGAACAGAATGCTTGCCATAATCAGGAACAGCAGGAGAATGACGGTGACGATTATGTTTTCCGCCGACGAAGTGAGTTCGGTAAGAAAACTGATGAACGCCGAAAGAACGAGCGAAACGACCGTTATCTTGAGCGCCCAGTAATTGCGTTTTTTCTTGGGTCTGGGTTTCTGAGCGGGCGAAGCGGAATCCTGCCCGCCTTTAAGGGAAGATTTGTCCGCGTCGTCGGGCGCGCCCTCGGCGGCGTATGACGCGCACTTAGCGCGCTTTTCCGTTTTAGAATTCTTTTCGGACACTTTATCTCTCTCGGAGGTGCTCCCTCCGACAACATTCCGCATAGCGGTGCTGGCAACAGCCCGGGTAAACCTTGCGCCTTAGGTTCGGTAGGTTTTCCCCCCGCGGAAACTCGCCGTCGCCGTGCGAGATGTTTCCGATTACTCCGCGAGATGCAGGATTTCTCGCTGCACAACCGAATCGCCACTTAGTGCACACTATAATCCCCGAGCTGTCTACAAGAACAGTCTAGAAGATTTCCTTGGCAGCTTCCGTCCGCCCTTATCCTTTTTTGCAGTCCGCATTTCAAGGGGCAATCGTCTGCGTCGGTCGGCCAACCTACGCAACCGTAGTTCCCCTATCCCTGAAGGACCACTCAAGGCAGGCTACTCTGAACACAGCGCCTTACGGCACCGCATTGCAGGTTTCCACCCCGTGCAGTAGAGGACCGGCCTCCACCGCATCGGGTCTCCGCGACAAGCGGGTCGGGGTTCGCATGCCGTTGCGAGCCGCCCGCAAGTCTTAACTCCCAGCAAAAGCCCCGGTTTGGGCAACCGAAGCCATCACAAGGAACTTCATCGATATGCCCTTCGGCGATATTTTACCCCCGCCTTCGGGTCGGCGAAAACTGACTAGAATACTGCGCCAGCCGGATTATATTATATGCAACGCCTGCGAAAAAGTCAAATGCGCGCGGGAAACGGCTGACAAAACAAGCAAAAACGAGAAAAAACGCGTCCTGTCGGGCGCGACCGCCGCCCCTCCGACGAATGCGGAAAGGGGCGTGGAAGGCAAACGCCCTAACTGTCGAATGTTATGTGCATGGCGCGCTCGGCAAATTCGGCAAGACGCGCTCCCGCGCTCGTCTCGGAGAAAAACTCCGCCGCGCGGCGACTCTCCTCTTCCGACACGCAAAAAGCGTGATTTATCACATCGGCGGTCAGCGGCAGCCCGAGACAGGGCGTGCGGGCAAGTCCGCTCTGCCGCACGCCGAGCAGCTCGCCCACGCCGCGCAACCTGAGGTCGTGTTCGGCGATTGCCTCGCCGTCGATCTCTTTGACGAGCACTCCCAGACGGCGCATGGCTTGCTCGGTGGGATTCTTGACATGAAGGAAACAGCAGGCGGGCGACCCGTCGCGCCCCACTCTGCCGCGCAACTGATGAAGCGAAGCCAGCCCGAAACGGTCGGCGGCAAGCACGCACATGACGGAAGCGCGGGTGTCCACGCCCACTTCGACGACGCTGGTCGCTATGAGCAAGGATATTTCGCCGCGGGAAAACGCGCTCATGACTTCCCGTTTGCGTTCAGGAGTCATTCTGCCGTGCAACACGGCGCAGGACACGCCTTCGAGACGGTCCGCGTACTTCTTCGAGAAACTCTCCACCGACAGGGTCTCGAAGCCTTCGCTGTCCCGTATGCTCGGGCACACTATGAAAGCCTGTTTGCCGCTCTTACATTCCTTTGCGACATAGTCGACGAGTCCGTCGAGTTTGGCGTCGGGCACGGTGAAAGTGGTGATGTTGGTCGTCGCTTCCTCCCTCTTTTTGATACGCGAAACGGATATGCCCTTGTACAGCGCAATCGCCAGCGAACGAGGAATGGGGGTCGCGGTGAGCGCGAGCACATCTTCCGCGCCTTTGTTTTGCAATTCCGCCCTTTCCGCCACGCCGAATTTGTGTTGCTCGTCAATGACGGCAAGCGCAAGGTCGCGGAATCTGACCCGCGCGGCGAGCAACGACTGAGTGCCGAAAACCACCGAAAGTTTGCCGCGGGCAAGTTTTTCCAGTATGTCTTCGGCTTCCTCTTTGGGAGTGGACGAGGTGAGCAAAGCGAAATTTATGCCCGCCTTGCGAGCGATAGGGGCGAATTTCCGGGCGTGTTGCGCGGCGAGTATTTCCGTCGGCGCCATGAACGCGCACTGTCTGCCCGATTTCGCCGCCGCGTAAGCCGCGAAAAAAGCCACGAGCGTTTTCCCGCTGCCCACATCGCCGCTGACTATGCGCGACATTCTACGCCAGTCGTTGATATCGGCGTATATGTCCGCGAACGCCGCCCGTTGCGATTCCGTCGGAGTGATGTCGAGAAGCCCCGTAAAATCCTCTACGGCAGTCGCGGGCAAGGCGGTATATTTTCTTTTGCGTCGGTCGTCGAACCTTGACAACGCTTTCCTGTAGGTGTAAAAACCCGCGGCAAGGTCCCACGCCGCAAGCAGAAAAGTGTATTTGTCGGCAAGACCGTACAAATCGGGGAAATGTATGCAGTGCAAAGCCGTCCACATTCCGAAAGTCTTCGACAGGTCGTACTCGGGCATACTGTACAAAGCCTCGCGCATTATTTTCACGAAAGCGTTGCGCCCTATGAGGCCTTTTAGCGGATAGGTCGTGTAGATTCCTTGGAGTTTGTCGCCGTCGGCGCGGTCGAAAACGGGATTTACGAGCGCGGGCGAGCCGGACTTTATCTTGCCGAAAAAGCGGTAGACTTTGCCCGTCTCGAATTGCGCGCGGTAGT
Source organism: uncultured Clostridia bacterium (assembly GCA_944360115.1). GTDB lineage: Bacteria > Bacillota > Clostridia > Christensenellales > CAG-917 > Limadaptatus. The sequence goes on along the minus strand of CALVTH010000024.1, from coordinate 9,702 downwards.
ACGGCTGATTGAAATAGGTGACGATGAAAAACATCCCTTTCGGGTCCAGGGTGTCGCGCAGACGCAGGGTAAAACTCTTTTTGCCGCGCTTTTGCGGCTCGGTCACCGACAGCACCTCGCCCTCGAGCAGAGCGAACTCTCCGTCCTCGGCGTCGCGCAGAGGAACGGGCGCGCCGAGGTCGGTGTAGGACGACGGCAGAAACAACAAAAGATCGCGGACACAGTTTATGCCCAGTGCCGCGAACTTTTCCAGCGTTGCCGCCCCTACCCCCTTGATGTCGGCAAGGTCGTTCATTCCGCTGCCATGATGTAATAGTAGTGAGGTTGACCGCCGTAATACGCCGCCACCTCGACATCGCCGTGTTCCTTGGAAATCCTCTCGACGAGACGCTCTGCTTCCGTCTCCGTGACATCGTTGCCGTAGTACACGGTAAGTATTTCGGCGTCGCCGGCGAGAAGTTTGTCGGCGCAGGTGCAGGCGACTTCCTGCACGGAAGCGCCCTTTGCGACGATGTTTTTGTCGTTGATTCCGATTATGTCGCCCTCTTTGACGGAGAAGCCGTTCATGCGCGTCGAACGCACGGCGTGTGTTATTTCCGCGGTCTTGAGCCCCGAAAAAGCCTCTTTCATTGCCGCTTCGTTGTCCTCGGGAGTGGCGTCGGGCGAAAAGGCCAGCGCCGCGGAAATACCCTCGGGCATATTGCGTGTGGGGATGACATGCACGCTGACATCGGCGAGTTCCTTTGCCTGCTCCGCCGCAAGGACGATGTTGGAATTGTTGGGCAAGACGAACACATCCTTGGCCTTGGTGTTGTTGACGGCGTTCAGGATGTCGTACACGCTGGGATTCATCGTCTGACCGCCCTCTATGGTGACATCCACCTGCAAGTCGCGGAAAATGGCGTCCATGCCGTCGCCCGCGCACACCGACACCATGGCGTAGGGTTTGAGCGCGACGGGAGCCTGCTCTTCCTTTTCGCGTGCGGCGACGATTTTGCGGTGCTGTTCCATCATATTCTCGATTTTTATGCCGTCGAGTTCGCCCAGTTTGAGCGCGGCTTTGATGGCGCAATCGGGATTGTTGGTGTGGACATGGGTCTTGATGAGGTCAAGGTCGCCTATCACCAGCACGCAGTCGCCTATCGTGGTGAGATAGTCGCGGTAGCGGTCAATGTCGGACACCGTGCACTCGCTCTTTATGTGCGTGATGAAAAACTCCGTGCAATAGCAGAAGGTGATGTTTTCGTAGTCGTTGTCGGTGGAGACATAACGACGCGCCTCCTCGGCCTTGCCGATGGGGGGCGCCGTTTTTGTGGCGTCGATGACCTTTATTTCCTTTCCCGTGAGGGCGGCGTACATACCTTCCGCCATAGTGACGAGACCGCGCCCGCCCGCGTCCACCACACCAGCCTTGGCTAGCACCGGGAGCATTTCGGGAGTGCGCATAAGAATGGCTTCGCCTGCCGCTATCACCTCCGCAAAGAAATCCTCGAATTCGAGTTTGCGTTTGCGGCAAAGTGCGGAAGCCGTCTCCGCCATAATGCGGACAACGGTGAGAATGGTGCCCTCTTTGGGCTTCTGCACCGCTCCGTAGGCGATTTCCGTGCCTTTGCGGAAAGCGTTGGCGAAATCCTCGGCGTCGGCGACCATTTTGGCGTCGAACGCCACGGCAAAACCTTTGAGTATCTGCGAAAGTATGACGCCGCTGTTGCCGCGAGCGCCGTGCAAAGCGCCCTTGGAAAACGCAGTGGCTATCTCGCCGAGGTCACCCGTCGAAACGGAATTGGATTCCCTGAGCGCCGAAGCCAGGGTCAGCGACATATTTGTGCCCGTATCCCCGTCGGGAACGGGGAATACATTGAGTTCGTCAATCACGGGGCGGTTTATCTCCAAAGCTCTCACGCCGCCCGCGAGCATACTCTCGAATATTTTTCCGTCTATCTTCTTCATTTAATTACCCGTCACACCCTGATGCCGACGACATTGACATTCACATGTTTCACTCTCATTCCCGTGAACACCTCGAGGTTGAACCTCACACAGTCGGCTATGGATTTCTTTACGGCTTCGATGTTCACTCCGACCTTCAAAATGACAAAAACCTCAATGTAGATGAGGTTGTCGACGGTTGCGACCTTGATACCCCTGCCGAGCCTGTGTTTGCCCCAGAGGTGACCGATGTTGTCGCTGAATCGGCGGGAGACCATTTCGACGACGCCGTAACACTCGCTTGCCGCCTGACTTGCGACCGCCGCGACCGCTTCGTCGGAGATGGAAATCTTGCCGAACTTGTTGGATGTGGTCAGAGACATACTTTACCTTTTGCTAAATTCTACTATAAGCAGTTATATTTTGCAACCGATTGAATAATTTTGCCCTCAATCGGTTGCCAAACGGAAAAGTATTTGATAATATAGTCGCGTTGTTACAGGAGGTGACACTATGTCCAGAGTTTGCAGCGTTTGCGGAAAAGGAAGAATGAGCGGCAATCAGGTCAGCCATTCCAACAGAAAAACGAGGCGTTCGTGGGCTCCCAATGTCCAGAAGGTCAAGGTCAAGACCACGACCGGCGGCGTGGAGGAAGTCTATGTCTGCACCCGTTGTTTGCGCTCCGATAAGATCGACAGAGCCTAAACGATTTTTCACGACGAAATCGCCCGTCCGACGGACGGGCTTTTCTTTTGCCGAAAAGTCGGCTGCAGAACGCCCTTACGCCACTTTGTTTCCGCTCTCCGCGGCAACCGGCGCGTCCTGCCCTTCGGGCGCAGGCGCCGCCACCGCCGCGGCGGAATCGCACTTCACGCTCTTTTTCTTACGGGTGAACAGTCTCAGAAACGGTCTCAGAAACTTCGGAGTCTTGACGCATATAATCTTCATTTCGCCCTCCCACTGCCTACAGTTTATGCCGCCGCCGCGCCTTTGGTTACGCCGGAAAGAAAAATCCGACGGTTGCCCGTCGGATTTGAAAGTGTCCGCGCCGCCTTTCGTCTGCCCGAAACGCCCGCTTTTATGCCGTTATGCCGCCTCGTTGAGAATGTAGGTGCGGCAGATGCGGGCAATCTGCGTGTTGTCGATGATGTTCGGCACCGCGCCGATGTCGGAATAGACGAAGAAAGGCACATTCGCCGTGCTGTGCGAGCCTTTGGTGAACATCGCGTCCGACAGCTCCGCCGCGCTTTCGCCGTTGTACTGCAGTCCGCCCGTCTCGTGGTCTGCGGTGGCAATCACGAGCGTGTCGCCCATTTCGGCGGCAAGTTGAACGACGGCTTTGATCGTATTGTCGTAGGCTATGAGATGTTCCAGCATACCCTTCATATCGTTGGAATGACTGCGCTTGTCGATGTGCGACTCCTCGATCATAAGGAAGAATCCGTTGTCGCTCTTGGCGGCGAGATAGTTCATTGCAAAGACGGCGAGGTCGGCAAGAGTGGGCGTCGCGTCGGTGCCGTCGGAGGTGGCGATGTCGGAGAACGCGCCCCAGATTTTGTCGGCTGCGGGGTCGAGTGCGGAAGCCGCCGTCGCGTAATCGTAGCCGCTCGCCGCTATGTCGCCCGCATAATCGTCGTAGAAATCCTTTGCGCCGCCGAGGAAGAGGTCGATGCCGCTCGACATCTGGTCGCGGGTGATTTCGTCGGTACTGTTGCGGTTGAATGCGTGTGCCGAGAATCCCGCGGGGGTGGCTCCCTTGACGCCCTCGGAGGCGATGACGCCCGTCGCCATACCCTGCTCCATAGCGTATTCGGTGTTGGACTTCAAATCCTTTCCGAGATACTGCGCTATCATACCGTTGTCGGTCTTCTGTCCCGTAGCGAGCGCAGTTGCCGCAGCCGCGGAATCCGTGGGGCCGATTATCGTCCTGCTGTAGGTGGTGGCTTCGCCGGCAATCACCGCAGCGCTCTCCATAAACAGCTCGTCCACGCCGAGGAACGCCCTTCCCGCGGCTATGTGATTGAATCCCATTCCGTCTCCGATGAGAAGTATGACATTCTTGTAGCCGCCCACGACCGCGATGTCGCCGATGCGGTCGATTTCGACCGCGCGGGCGATTGCAAGCCCCGCAAACACCACGCCCGTGACGAGCACGACGCACAGCAAAACGATGAGTGCGATTTTAAGCGGCTTTTTCATTCTTTTCCTTTCGGTTGTGTCACTCATTTTCCGACCTCTCAAATAGGTTTGCCCTTATAAATTACCACAAAACCCGCTCCGCAATCAAGGGAAAGCGGCGACCGACGCCCAGCGCGCCGTCAGTCCACGGCTTCGATATAGAAGCTCACGGGACGGAAACCGTCGTTGCAGGAGATCATAGCCGAATACGGATTCTTCATCCACCCGTCGAAGAAATTGCCTTCGCCGCGGCACAGAGCCTCGACGAAGGGGCGCATACTCTCCCACGCGCTCTCGCAAAGCCCTTCGGGCTTCCCGCCGCCTTCGGACAGGAAAACCTGCCCTTCCGTCACATCGCAGGCGTGCTCCAAAGGGTTTTCGTACTCGCTCATCAGGTCGCGGTATTCCGCCTTTCTCACCACCGTGATTCTGCAGTTTTTCATTTTCTCCCGTTCCCGCGGCGACCGACTACGCCGTCGCGCCCTCTATTGCCGCGATAAGGTCGGCGTTCGCCGTGAAATTCTCGGTGCGCAGTCCCGCGCCCCATTTCTCCAGCATTTCGTCGAAGGAATCGGCGGTGCTGTCGGCAACGGGCAGGTCGGCGTAATACACGAACCAGTTGCCGTTGTAGCCCTTGCCGCCCTTGTAGGTCCATGTCGTCCAGTTGACACCGTATTCCTCGCATATCGCTATGCCGTCGATGTTGCTGAATTCGCCCACATACACCGCGACATCGTGCTTCGCCGAATAGTTGGCGAGATATGCGGCGTAACCCGCGAAGTCCTCCGTGGAATCGTACAGGTGCACCTGGTACATCATGTTGCTCCACCCCGACTCGCGCGGGTGGGGCAGGTTGTACACCTTCCATATCCCCTCGACGGTGATTATGTGGTTGGAGTCCACCTCGCGGATAGCCTTTATCATGCGGTCGTACACGGCGTTGTACTCGTCCCAGCTTTCGGGGTCGGTGTACACATTTCTGTACTCGGGACGGTCGGAGAAGGCTTCGTCGTTGTTGTGCGGCTCGTTCATTATGTCGTAGGCGGCGACGGCGGTGTTGTCCTTATACCGCTCGGCGATTGCCACCCACAGCTTTTCCATTGCCGCCCGACAGCCCTCGTCGGAATATATCTTGTTGATACCGATTCCGCCCGTGCTATGATTGAAACTCTGTCCACCCGGCACGCCGTGCATATCCAGTATGACATACATACCGCGCTCCGCCGCTTCGGAGATGACCCAATCCAGCCGTCGGAAACCCGGGATTTCGTCGAAGTCGGAGTCCAGCCAGGTACCCTGATCGTCGGACATGAAATTGCGGTACCAGAAAGGCACGCGTACGACATTGCACCCCATGTCAGCGATGATGTCGAGGTCGTATTCGGTGATCCAGTTGTCCTGATAACTCTCGAAAAGCGCGTCTATCTGTTCGGCGGTGAAACCGCGCCCGACGAGCGCGTTCAGCGTGTCGAGATTGCCCCATTCGTTGTCCGCCCCGTTGACGGGACACATCCAGCACTCCTGGATGAGCCACCCGCCGAGATTGACGCCGCGGAGGGTGACTGTCTCGCCCACCCCGCCCACTTGCAGGAATCCGTTGTCGGCAAGCACTATCTTGCCCACCTCTTTCTGAGGTTCGGGAGCGACGGGCACCGTCGCGCCGCCTCCGCCCCCGCCCGATTCTCCGTCGTCGGCGGGCGGCTTGACTCCGCACGCGAACAGGCACACACACGCGGCGCACATCACCGCGACGACAAGACAAAAGGCAAGCGTTTTCTTCATAAGACATCCCCCACATCGGCGAAATTTCGCCTGCGGCGCGTGTACGCCACGAAGCGGCAACCGCCGCTTAAACACGGTTTATCCGTAGCAACGAAGCAACAGAACCACCGTTTTTGCGTCTTTTATGCGCCCGTCGCGCACCATTGCCAGCGCTTCGCAGGGCGAATACCACTCGAGCGAAAGAAACTCCCCTTCGTCGGGATGACTTTCGCCGCGGCGCACTCCCTCCGCCCTGAAAAGATACAGCCTTTCGTCGGTGTAGCCCGGTGTGGGATATATCTCGCCCACGGGCACGAATCTGTCGGCGACCAGCCCCGTCTCCTCCGAGAGTTCCCTCTCCACGGTGCGGACGGGCGCTTCGCCTTTCTCCAGTTTTCCCGCGGGCACTTCGAGAATTTCCTCGCCGTATGGATAGCGGAATTGCCTGACGAAAGCGATTTTGCCGTCGCACTCGGCAAGCACCGCGGCGCCGCCGGGGTGCTCCACCATTTCCCGCACGCAGAGTTTTCCGTCGGGAAGCCGCGCCTTGTCGCACCGCACCCTCAGGATTTTCCCTTCGTACACATACCTTTTTTCGACCGTCGTTTCGGCAAGTTTCACTCCACCGCCCCCGCAAATGTCGTCTTTCCGCACGCGCTCGTTTGCGCGCACCCTACACTCAAGATACCACCAAACGGCGACAAAGGCAATATCCCGCGTCGCCGCGACGCGCAACGGACAAAAAAACTCGGGCGTCGCCCGAGTTTTACCGTCTTTACGCCATGCGGTGCGGTCAGAATTCGTAGTCCACGGACACGCTCTTCTCCACCACGGAATGGACATGTTTCTTGACCACCGAGACATGGTATTCGTTCTTCTGATAGTTCACCATATCCTCGAAGGAATCGAACACGACTTCCAGCACCATATCGTAACTGCGCGGGCTGTGCAAAGCGTCCGCGCCCGCCGCAAGGCTTTTCACCTCGGGCACTCTGCCTATCATCGACTCGAACACGGCTTTCGTCTTTGCGATTGTCTCTTCGTCGGGGGTTGCAAACTTGTAACACACTATGTGCTTGACCATAAATTCCTCTTCATCGTATGTTTTTTAAATCATAACCCATATCGCCGTTTTTTTCAACTTCCCTGCTCAAAGTGAAAATATTGTCCGATATGACAAGTCGTGAGTGCAAAAACGATATTGTTGTGTTAGCATATAAGCGTGAAAATCGGAGGATAAAATTATGAAATGCTGTTTTGATTTCGTCTACAAAGTCAACGGCACGCGGAAGCGAACCGACAATCCCGTCAACGACGATTTTTCCGTATCTATCAGTGAAAGCGAAAAACTCGTCAAAGTCACGCTGAAACCCCGCGCCGCGGTGGAATTCGAGAAGTTTGCAATCGTTATGCCTTACGAATTCGGAAAAGACGAGCGCATATTCACAAACGGATATCAAAGTTGGACGGTTACGAAAGAATATGCTCCCGACGGCAAAATGGACGAATTCCGTCCCCGATTCCTCGGCTTTCCCAAGAGCAAATACAAATTCCTCGGGCTTTACGCCGCAGGCGATTTGTACTGGCACGATTATCCCGAGCAAAACGGAGTTTTCTACGGTTATTCCTACGGCTATGTGAGAAAGGACAGGACCATCCGTCTCATCGGCTCGCTCTCGGAAAAATCAGGCTACACCCTCATAACCTACAACACGAACAACTGCACCGTGACAATGGAAAAAGACCTCGAGGGCGTGCTTTTCGACAGTGAAAAAGTCGTTCTCGAAATTGCCACCCTGAATGGAGACTACGACGCGGTTTTCGACGAGTACTTCGCTATGATGAACATCGCGAAGCCTCGGGTCAAGAGAAGTTGCGGCTACACCACCTGGTACAACTACTATGAGGCGGTAACCGAAGAAATCGTTGTCCGCGACCTTGAGGCGATGTCGAAAATCGACACCAAAATCGACATTTTCCAGATAGACGACGGATATCAGCGCACCGTGGGCGACTGGCTCGAAATCAAAGAAGACAAGTTCCCCCGCGGAATGAAATACCTCGTGGACAAAATCCACTCCACCGGTATGCTTGCGGGGCTTTGGCTTGCGCCGTTCGGCGTGACGCCCAAATCTCACATATATAAACAGCACAAGGACTGGCTCGCCAGGGACAAAAAAGGCAAGTGCCGCTATGCGGGCGCAAACTGGGGCGGCTTCTATCCCCTGGACATATACAACGCCGAAGCGCGGGCTTACATCAAAAAGGTTTTCGACGTCGTGCTCAACGAATGGGGCTTCGATATGGTCAAACTCGACTTTCTGTACGCCTGTTGTATGTATCCTATGCACAACAAGAGCCGCGGAGAAATTATGTGCGACGCTATGGACCTCATTCGCGAATGTTGCGGCGATAAAATCGTCCTCGGCTGCGGCGCTCCCCTTGCCCCGTCCTTCGGCAAAGTCGATTTTATGCGCATAGGCGCGGACATAGGTCTGAAGTGGAGCAACAAACCTATGCACCGCGAGGATGTTTCCACGCAGCACGCCCTGCAGAACACCATTTTCAGACGTCACCTCGACGGAAGAGCGTGGCTCAACGATCCCGATGTTTTCATTCTCCGCGACAACAACGTCAAAATGACCCTCAAAGAACGCGAAATAGTCGCCGACATCAACAGCCTTTGCGGCAATCTCCTGTTCGTCTCGGACTTCGTTGCCGATTACACCGAGGAACAGAAAAAGATATTCGTCGAAACGGTAACAAGGTCGAAAGCCGAAATCGTGATGGCGCGTTTCGTCACCGATTCGGTCATCAGTATCGACTACACCGTCGACGGCAAAAACGGCAATCTCACTTTCGACCTCAAACGCGGCATACGCCTCTGAGGGTATGATTGCAGTAGGACATTTCCGCTTTTGCGAGGAGCGAAAACAACTCCGCCCCACGCTCACCACGCGCCAACCCCATCTCCGTTTGCTTACAACATCGAAAAAGGCAGCAACCGTCACGGTTGCTGCCTTTACTTTGGCGGAGGAGGAGGGATTCGTAAGGAGCGGAGCGACGGAACAGTGATTGTTCGCTCAGGGCGCAATCGCGTCAGCGTCGGGTTGCGAAGCCATCCTCTCCTGCTATGGAAAATCCCACTCAAAGAGTGGGATTTTGCTGGCGGGCAGGGTCACGTTGCGTTTGAACTCTATTAGCTTCTTTTAGAGCGGCTTTTGTATCTTCCAAAGCAATCTCCTCGATATGATTGCCGCCCTTAATATTAAAATAGATATAGGTGTCGTCATCGCTCACATAGACTTTATAGACCAGATTGTCTATCAGTCGCCGCCTGAATTCTAAGTCCTCAACATCACCTTGCAAAATCATATTAACAAATGCTTTGATATCCTGTTCGGTGAGTTTTTGTCCGCGCTCTATAACGAGGCGGGCTTTTACTTTTTCCAAGTCTGCGAGCAATACTTCGCATTCTTGCATACGCTTTTCGATGCGCTGTTTCAATAACGGGCTTTTTGCCTCGATGAACGCATTAGCGGCCGCATCGGCTTCTTCCTGTATATCGGCAATCCGTTTTCGGATAGACTTGATTTCTCTTTCGTCTGTGCGGGAGTTAAAATACTTCAACACGTCTTGCGTAACGATATTCAGGTTGACTTCGTCGGACAAGAAATCGATCACTTTCCGTACCACGAATTTTTCGAGCTTATCTTTGTGTTCTATTCTTTTTGTGCAAAGCTTCTTTTTCTTCTGTTTGCATTCGTAATAGTAATACTTTTTTCCCGTCTTGCTTTTACCGCCACCGGCTACCATTTCCGCACCGCAGTGTCC
>CALVTH010000023.1 GCA_944360115.1 uncultured Clostridia bacterium | reverse complement strand
GATTTTGATGTCAAGTTTACAAAGTGAACCATTTTCGGGGTATGAAAAAACCCACTAAACAGTGGGTTTTCTGGTGGACTCTAAAAATCAATTTGGCACCACGGCGTGTGCTTGTCTATGACAAGTGCGGCTCGGCTGCGCCGCGCCGCAGACAAGCACACGCCGTTAAAAGGGCAAGGCGGGCGGAAAACGAGAGCGAAGCGGAGTCGCCCGCTGAACCGCTCGGGCGACCGTCCGCTTTTTCGCTCTCTCGTGATTTTCCTTCAAGCCTCCTTTTGCGTTTTCATTCAGGCGATCGCGTTTGTCTTGCGAGAGCGGTCTTGCGCGGCAATAAAGCATTCCGGTTATTCACCTATACTTAGCCGGCACATTGTGGTCGGCACAACAATATCAATTTCAGCAAGGCAGTTCTGAACGGCTGCTTTTTTTGTGTTTTCGGGGGTGGACTTTTGCATTTCCCGTGGCTTTTAAGTGAAGGGATCTTTGCCGCGAGCTTTACAAACGCCTTTTTCGTTCCCTCAAAAAAACACGAAGAAAATTTTCTAATAGGAAAATAGGCTTCCTATTTGGCGGTCAGACTCAAAGCAAAATTTCTCCGGAAAATTTTTCAAAGTCGCAAAAAGGCTTGCGACATTGAAGGATATAACGAAGAAAAACAAAAAGGAGGTAATGCCTATTGAAGGATGAAAGCATCACGGTGGTGACAGTGGGAAAGCCGGGCATCTCGGCGATGAGCAGCGGTGAGAGAGATACATTCTTTGCCGCGTTGCTCGCAAGGATGCGCGCGCTTTCCGAAGAGCAAGGGACGGAACTCTCCGCCCGAAGGGGGTAGCTATGCCGTACAGGAACGCAAAAGTTTACAACGACGGAAGCCATTTTATAGCTATCCCGCAAACATCATCTCCGCATAGGCGGAAGAAAAGCCCGGAAAGGACGATCTGCACGGGCAAGGAATTGCAGACACGTACGGACAAGACCGATAAAGAAACGGCAAGGGAGGCTCTCACTCCCAAGGAACGGTTTGAGAGAATTTACAAAGAAAACGACGGCAAGGGAAAAGCCGAGAAGATAGATATCCTGACCAAAGAATTTAAAAAGGACTTCGGCACGGAAGCGGAAGCATTCGTCCGCGAGAATATGGAACGGATCACGAGGAACAAGATCGTCCGCAAGACAAGGCTGGCGCGGAAGATCAACCTGAACCCGTGGAACTATTTCTGCACTTTCACCTACTCGGATGCAAAGCATACGGAGGAAAGTTTCAGAAAGGGGCTTAGTGAGGTTCTGAAGCGCATGGTGCACCGCAAAGGATGGAGATATATCGGCGTGTGGGAACGCGGCGGAGAAAGGAACAGACTGCATTTCCACGGCATCTTTTTCATCCCAGAAAACGGTATGCCCGGCGCATTGGAAACGAGGACGGACTACAGCTTTACCGAACACAAACGGCAGATGATAATGCAAAACACATACTTTAACGATAAGTTCGGGCGAAACGATTTCAACAAGCTGGACGCGAAACGGGAGGCAACGGACGCGGCGAGGTATCTTATGAAGTACATAGAAAAGAGCGGCGAGAAGCTCGTATACTCGCGGAACATCCCGACCTATTTCAAATCCGACATCATGGAGGAAGACGTCCTTTGCAGGATAGGACAGGAGGACAAAAAGCTGTTGCTATCGGACGATTTCGGATGCTGGGAAGACGGTTGCCTCGTTGGCAAAGTAAGCTCCGAGGTCATCGAGAAAATGCCGAAATGCAACTGAACTTCGTCTTTCTCACGGAGAGCGTAAACGGAAAAGGGGTTGCCGTCAAGGGCGAAGTGCACCGCTTCGCGTCCCTTGACGGCAAACTTGAGGACACCAAACAAAACTACTCCCACCCCCTTTCCCGTTTGTCCCGCTCCCGTCGAAAGACAGAAAAACATATCAGGAGGTAGATCAAATTGAAAAGTGCGATAATCTATGCACGATACAGCAGTGCAAGTCAGACGGAACAGTCCATAGAAGGACAGCTTCATGTCTGCACACAATATGCCAAAGCGAACGATCTCATCGTGGTGGACACATACATAGACCGTGCTACCACCGGCACAAATGACAACAGAGCGGCGTTTCAACAGATGCTGAAAGACAGCGAGAATGCCGCATGGGAAGTCGTGCTCGTCTACGCAATAGACCGCTTTGGCAGAAATTCGGTCGAGGTCGCACTCAACAAACAGCGGCTGAAAACCAACGGCAAAGTGCTAATATCCGCCACTCAACGCACATCCGATAATCTGGACGGCACCAAGAACTTGGACGGCATCCTGCTCGAAAACGTCTATATCGGCATAGCGGAATACTATTCGGCGGAACTTTCTCAAAAGATACTCCGCGGACTCAGAGAAAGCAGGAGAAAGGGACAGTTCTGCGGAGGCAAGATACCTTACGGGTACTATGTCACGGACAAGAAAGTGCAGATGGACGAAGAAAAGGCGGAAGTTGTGCGGTTCATCTTCCGGCAATATGCCGCAGGCATCTATGTGCCGAAGATCATCTGCAAACTCAACGAAAAGGGGCTGCTCCACAACGGGAAGCCATTCCTGCCCAACGCGATATACGGGATATTGCGCAACGAGCGATATTTGGGGATAATGAGAATAAGGGACGAAGTCTATGACAACATCTACCCTCAGATCGTTGATGCGGATCTTTATGAAAAGGTGAAACGGAAACTTATCAAAAACAAGATAGGCTCGAGGAGCGTAAAGGAGGTGTATCTGCTGCGCAACAAGGTGAAGTGCGGCTATTGCGGCAACATCATAAGCGCGGAGTGCGGTACGGCACGGAACGGCGAGACTATAAGATACTACAAATGCCTCGGAAGAAAGAAACATCACAACGGATGCGACAAACACCCCGTGCGGAAAGAAGCTCTCGAAGAACTCGTCCTTGACAGCGTCATTGAGGCGATGCAAGACGAAAAGACGATGAATGCGCTGATCAAAGGTCTAATGCAGATGCAGGACGCAAACAACAAGGACAAGACGACGCTGAAATTGTTGTTGAAGGAAAAGAAACAGACGCAGACGGCTTTGGACAACATCGTGAAGGCGATAGAGAGAGGCATCATGTCCGACTCGACTAACAGGCGTCTCAACGAACTTGAACAACAAGCAAGAGAGCTTGACGAAAAGATAGCCGTTGAACGGAACAAAGTCGCGTTCCTGCTCACGGAGGACGATATGCGGCGATACTACCTGATCGCCATACGGCAGGAACCGCAACTACTTATAAGCACCCTCGTGAAGGAGATACTCCTCTACGATGACAAAATGGTGATCACCTACAACACACCGCTCCACGAAGGCTCCGACGACGATCGGGGCTTTTCTTTTTACGAAAAGACTCTCTTCCTCCCCTGCACCGTGCCTCAAAGCGGCGAGACTACCCTCCTCCCGATCCAAACCGTGATGCGCGTCTGAACCGTAAAATCCTATATCTGCCCACGCTCTTTGCGGACAAAAGAAAAAGCAAACAAAATCTGGTTCGATTTTGTTTGCTTATGGTGGAGACAACAAGACTCGAACTTGTGACCTCTACGATGTCAACGTAGCGCTCTAACCAACTGGGCTATGCCTCCGAAAGCAAAGGTATTTTACACCATAAATGCGATATCGGCAAGCGATTTGCCCCACTTTTTCTCAGCGGGGCAAAAATCGCCGTCTTCGACACGCCCGACGGGCAGACGCTAATCCGCCTTTTTGCTTTTCTTCCAGATGTAATACAGTCTCAGGAGTTCCTCCCTGCGGGTTATCGTCACGCCGTCGGGCATCCTTACGGCGGCTCCGAAATTCTCATAATCCCCGCTCTTGCACACAAACTCCTGCGACAACTGCCCACGCTTTAGCAGCGTCACAAGTTCCACGGGAATAGCGTTTGCGATGATTGCGTTCAAATCGGATATCGCTGCGTTGGACTGCTTTTCATTTTCGCCGTTGGCTTCTGCTGTCATTGCCGCAGCGAGAAGTCGCAGCACCATTTCATAACGGAATTCGGCCGTCGCCTGACCTTTTTCAGTAGAAATGTTCCTTGCTGCCAAACAGTCTTCTATTTCCTTCGGGCGGAGAGCCTGCAACTGTGGGATATATTTTTCACCTTTTTCATCGCTATTTTCGAGTATGAGTTCAACCGCCGCCCGCTTTTCATGCAATCCGTGTTGGGTAAGCCATTTATTAATGTCGTCTTCGTCATAAGGGGCAGAATTACATGTGACTAAACTGTAGGTTGAAGGTTCACATTTTACGAGTGCGCGGATAAGCCCGTCCATAAACGAATTGGGCGTTCCTTTTGCGCCGTCGTCAATCTCCTGCAAATTGTCTTCAAGCATCGCCACTATGAATTCCATTTCCGTTTCGCTGAGATTGCGGCTGGGGAATTGCAAGCACTCTTCCACAAGATGTTCGGCCTCCCATGCTGCCGCCTGCTCACCATTTGCATGGCTGTTGATCTGTTGCGATACGGCAAGGTCGGAAAATTTCTTGAGCATATTGTGTACGAGATTGCGCTCTTTTACCACGCCGGGGAACGACACATCCGCGAACTCATAACCGTTTACATAGTGGAAACGCAGCCACCGACGGTGCTCCACCGTCCCGGATAACGCTTTTATTGCGAATTCACGCATGTCCTGGGGCAAATCTTTTTCTTCAAACACCCGCCGCGTGCCGTCTTCAAGCGAGCGCAACTTTTGGAAAAAAGTCACGGCGACTTTACTTGACCATTTTTTGTAAAGACTGGGGCAGTCCACTCTCCCCCACTTGGCATATTTGTCGGACACATCGTCGGATGTGATATAACCCGCCTTCTTCAAATACCAATAATTCATGGATAAAGCGCTGCTGTCATCCACAATTTCATCGTAAGTATATACGCTTTGCCTGAATCCGTAAGGAACCACTCTGATGTCTTTGAGGAACCCTGTACTTGAAGTTTTGTCGAAATTATCGTCCCAGTAAAGACGCGCTGCGTTTTTCTTGTCGCCTATATGCACAAATATTGTAGTCGGCACAGTCTGCAGCGACGGATCACGGATAAGCTCGTGTCGTATATCCATAATAACACTTCTGAAACAGGTTATGTTCAATTCGTCATTTCCGAGAGCTATTATCATAGCGTCGTACTTCACCGCATTTGCGCTTCTCCCCCCGAAGCAGTCGTCTATATAATCCGCGACATCCGCGCCGAGACAATCGCGATTTGCATAATTTATCACCAAAAGATTGTCGTAAAGAAACATGCTCTTTTGCTCATCGTCGGCATGAAACACATTATCGATTGAACTTGTGCGGACACCTTTGCAGACAGCTCCTTCCAGATCTCCGAAGTTTATACCGCTGCCGCTTTTGGCCGGCACACACAGAACAGATGGGTGCGTACGCTTGTATGCCCCGATAATATTGTCGACATTCCTGTCGACGGCGTCGACAATCATGTTGCCGTCATGGTTTATGTAAAGACTTCCGATGGTCTTTATGGCCGTATCCCCGAAACCGAGAGACAATACGCGCACTATTCCGTTTTCATGGACTTTTACAATAGCCTCGTCTGCTACAGCCGCGCGCGAGGCTTTCATCATATAATCCTCCGCCGCGCGCCGACCGGCGTCGGCGATTTTTCCGTTGTCTTCCGGACAATTCGCAAAACAAGTTGACACGACTTCTTCGACAAGTTGCGGCCATTTCTCTTCCGAAATGTCGGATTTGGCGACAATTCCCTCCTCCACCCGCGCCAATGCCGAATCGAAATCGACACCATTCACTGCGTTTTGTCTAAATTCGCGTGCGATTCCGTCTGCACCCGCTTTTGCAAGCGATGTTTTCACAGTTGGCCAGAGTGTCTTCACGACTTCGTGCCATTCATGTCCACCTTTTGCGATTTCAACGATTTTGCCGGCATATTCCGTGACAATTTTGCTCGGCAAATTATGATTGAACATCAATGACTGATGCCAGGTTGCCCGCTCCGCTTCGTTAACCAGCTTCAAATCGAAAAGAGTATCCGTATATTTAACCATTTCTGACGAATATGCGGAAAGTCTGGCTTGATATGTTGCGTAGTCGATGTCATTCTCGGACAAGATGTAAAAACAAACGCGGGACGCCCAGCGCCACTGCGCCAATTTCGCCATTCCAGTGCCTCTGCGTCTCAAACCGTCCTTTCTGCGCAAACCCGTTTTGTTTTTCTTGGCGTATGCACCCTCGATACGGAATTTCAACGCCTCCAACTCGTCGGATACCGCCTGCGCATTAGCCTGTTCGCTGCGATATTTTCTTCCGTTCTTTTCCTCAAAACTTTCGTCACGGTTGAAGGCAAAATAATGAATGTTACGGGCAGTGTGCAGCCATGGGCGCACAACTCCATATCCCGCCGTGCTCTCGTTGCGTATGCGTGCGATAGGTATGTCTCGGCCGAAATTATACCTCAGGTAAAGAAAATTGTTGGCTTCTATGCGTCGGTGCAGAGAGTTTTTACGGTCATACGCCTCACACTCGGGACCGCAAAATACTATGATGTACCTCTTGCCCATTGTCCACGCAATACGGTCTTCATCGACAAGCCATTCCGCCGCGCGACTGCTGCGATTAAAAGATCTTTTCGGATTTTTTCTGTCCGGCTGCCGTTTCTCGGTCGCATTCTGATAATGTCTGCGGATATCTTCGGCAAGCAACACGGAATCCTGAGTAATGCTGTCGAAAATATAAACATCCGGCTTACGGTTTTTATATGCGGCGCGCCAGGACCGTTTTTGCATGACCGCACCTGCGGCACACACCGCCGAACGGAGACGGATGGAAACCTTTTTAATCTCGCGCGTGATTGAACTGGCAATCGGATAATCCAAAGTCAATGTCGCCGACGAGAAGAACACCAGCGCCGCAAGTATTGCGACACCGTGATATACCGCCGCCTGCCACACAGCAATCGACAATTCTCCGTCCATTCCCTCGAATGTCAATCCGCCGAAAGCACTGTACAGCGCGCTGACGAAAGAAGCGCTTATGTCGCCGTGTGACACCACACCGGTCTCCGTACTCTCCAGCGTCGTCAATACGGCAATCACAAAGCGCGCTATAAATGAGGCCACCAGCACTCCAACTACCACAAGTGCCTTTTGCGCAGACGAAAAAGCGTACTTGGTGTAACACACCATAATCAGCGCATACAGCAGCGCAACACAGATCAGCGTGCCGACTCCGATAGCCAACGACCGTAAAATGTCGTTGCCTACAGCCGCATTGAATTCGTATTGGCAATAGAAACTGAATACCGCAAAAGCCAGCGATGCGATCAGACATCCCCAGAACACCGCTTTTGCGTGCCCGAAAGTTTTTTCTCTCGGTATCCTTTCTTCGAAATATCCGCGTCTTTTGTGTGCAGATGACGCGCTTTGGTTTCTTCCGCCGTGCTTCATAGCTCCCCCGTTGAATCCGAAACTTTCGTATGGATAAAGTATATCACAATTTGTGATTGTGTAAAGAGCGGAACTTTTCTATAAACGGGCAGTGAGCCGCGCGGCGGCTCACTGCCATAGGTGCCGATGTCGTACATAGGCGGTTGTCTTTTATCTGAAAACAACGCTGCGCTCAATGGGTAATCTTTGCGTCGACGCGGCGATGCAGGCTTTCAGGTCTCCGATTCGAGCGGACATTTCATCCCCGGCTCTGTCTTTTGCGCGCAACAGATTTTCGTATAATGCGGCATATGCACCGTTGAAACCCACCGCAACGCTCTTGCCGTGATGCGCAATGATTTCGACCACACGGCGCGGGTGCTTTTCCATAAGCGAAACGAGCGCCGCGATCCTGTCTTCGTCATTCATCGGCACATCCACGCGGTATTCCACTCCTTTGTCATTCAACTCCCGCAAAACGGCCACCGCAATACAAAATGCGGCTTCTTCGACGCCGATGTGTTTCCCGTCGCCGACACGCTGCGCCGTATCCTCGCCGCCGATCAGACGACGGAGATTTTTGAGTTGCTCCGTCGCCACTTTCGATAAGCCGTCGTTCACGGCGAAAACAATGTCTTTGCCTGTCAATATCGCTTGGGCTTCTTTGTGCAGATCGTGGGTTATATCAACGCCTCCGATGAGTTCTTCCAGCATTTCGCTGCCGAACTCCTGCTTGCTCACGGCAAGTATTCTTTCGGCAATCTCCACGGCGTTGGAGCGGCAGCGGTTTTGCATGGTGCCGCACAAATTTTCCACTGCCGCGGGATCTTCCGCATACCGGATGTCGTATTCCAGCCGATCCTTTTCTTCCTTCAGTCCGGCGAACTTGTCGCCGAGAGTCATGACGGCGCTCCTGACTGCTTCGAATCCGCCGAACGAGACGAGCGCAACTGAACAGTCGTCGCCGACACGAGGCTCGCACTGCGCTCTCAACCTTATGCCGACTTCGGTCATGTTTCCGCTTTCGGCGAACGCTGTCCGCATTTTCCCGGCAAGACCGAACACGCTGTCGTCTCCGGGCATATCGAAAAGCCCGTCGGAACACACGAACACCGCAAAAGGTTTGCCTTGGGCGTATGCGAACCGCGCATAATTGAGTGCAACCGTTTTTTTGTCGCCGGTCATGAAATTGATCAGTCCGCCGCTCGCGTCTTCTTCGTCGTTGCTCAGAACGCAAAGGCTGTTTTCATCCATGAAATAACAACGCGAATCGCCCGCCCAGAACACGCGGATCATCGCAAAATCACGCGATACTTCCTCGACAGAAGCCGCAACAAATGTGCTGGGCAACACGCTGGCATGCGACATGGCGTCGGTCAACGACGAAACTCCGAGTTGGTTTGCGGTTTCCCTGAGGGCGAACACCGCCGCTTTGCGGAATCGCTCGGCAAAATCTTCGTCTAAAACCCTGCGATCCGAAGCGCGGAACATCTCGACCATTCCGTTGAACACCGCCATAACTATGCGTGAGGACACCGCCGCGTGGGTAGCGCGGAACTCTTTCTCGCCTTTCGCGTCGCGCATGTATTTGACATATTCACTCCAGCTCTTTGCGAAACAGTCCGCGCCGCAGTCGGTGCGGCAATCGGTTCCGCAGGGGCGTTTTTCGACACTTTGCCCTTCGACGGCAGCCACAATAATTCTTTTGATTTTATTTACGGATGCGTCGTCCATTGGCATAAAGCAACTGCCCGAGCCTCCCAGGCCGTCGGCAACGGCAATCGTTCTTCTGTCGCGGTAGGGGTCGGCGTCCTCGGCATGGTTTCTGAACATTATGTTGAACGCAAAGCCGTTGTCTTCGCATTCCGGCTTTTCCATTTCACCATCGGATTTCGCGGTATCCGTTTCTGCGTGCGCTGTCTCGCCGTCGGATTTTTCCGCGTTGACCGCCTCGGCGACGGTTGCGGACGCCTCAGACTCGCTCTCGGTCGTATTTTCAGGCGCTTTCCCCGCACCGACATTGGCCGACGGATCCGTCTTTCCCCCGCACGGAGCAATGTTCTCCTCCACACGGTCGCACGCACTTGTCTCCGTGCAACGACGCCCCACGATTATGTCGCGGACGCCTTCGTCGTCCTTCGAACCCAGATCCCTGAAATACGGTATTTCCGTTTCCGGCTTCCCGTAATAGCGCTTGCTCTTGTGCTTGTTTTTTTCACGAACTTTTTCCACTGTAATCCTCTCGAAACTTAATGCGATCACTTTTTATTGACGGCGCTACGGGGCGGACACGACACGCCGTGTCCGCCCTGCGCCGTTATTGGCTGCTGATTGTCGCTCCGATGAGCCTGACGATACCTTCGATGTCCAGCGACTGTTCGCCGCGGCCGATGGGGATGAATTGCGTACGGTCCCAGCTTTTCACGATGGTCTTGTCGTAGACGGAATTTGTCGGGCCGACTATGACGAGCCTTTTCCCTCTCTGGCTTATCTTCTGACCGTACCACAGCGCGGAAAGTTCGGCCATATTGCGAGGCGCGTTTGCGGGACAATGGGGGCTGTGACAATGTTTCTCGAGCGCATGAGAATCCTCGTCGGTGAACATCATCACGATGTGACGCGTTTTTCTGCCGAGGTCGAGCCAGTCGGACTGCAACGCAACCGCAAGCGCGTTAAGTCCGCTTTCCTCGCCGCCGCCTTCCGCGTTAATCCCGGCGACAAACGATTCGAATTTTGTATCTTCCTCGGGAAGTTCGAAGAAGTCGGAAATCCTGAAACTGTTATTTCTGTCCTCCCCTATGCAACCGAACGCCACGACTCTCACGCGCAATGCGGCAATTCCTCCGCGCGCCGTGTCTTCCAACTCGAGTTCGATCTTGCGCCTGAGCGTAAGCGCATTGCGTTTGACGGTCTCGATAATATCCGTCATGCTCCCCGTTTTGTCGATTACCATGACCATATCGACATTGTAGGCACCTTGTATGTTCATATTTTCCTCCGTTGAATTTGTTTGTTTAGGTTATGAGGCAATCACAAGATAAGTGAGTGCCATTTGCATTATGTTGCGCAGATAGGTCTTGCCGTCGCTCTGCGTAATCTCGTACATCAGTCTGCCGCCGTTCTCGACCTGCTTGACGGATATTATGCCGCGGCGTTTGAGTTCGGCGTCGTTGATTCTCCATTTGCTCGCGTCTTCCGGACGCAAGCGACCGTCCGGCGCTGCCGTTGCCGTAACGCGTTTTGCGTATCCTTGCCGCACCAGACCTTCCGCGCTCATCCTGCCGCCGGAATAGTGCGTCAGCACATAGAACGGGCTGCGACCGCCGTCGGGAAGCACTTCTATCGACACGACACCCTTTGCCCTGAGTTCGGCGTCGGATAACAGTTCGATACCTTTATCCGTGGGAAACGATCCGCTCAACACCTGTTTGTGCGTTGCAAGTCCCTTTGCGACCAGCTCGTCAAGAGTCAGACTTTCATCCGCCGACGCTCCCTTCATTCGCACGATATACTTGCCGTCCTTGAAGTAGAAGCACTCGCATTTTGCCTTGACATCCGCCACATTCAGAGTCGCAATCCGACTGTCGGCTTCTCCCAGCGCGCCGTCTATGCGTATTACTCGCGGAGCAACCGCAACGCCGGGCGAGGTTGCGTTCAGGGCCGCCGCCACCGTTCTCATTGTCGGACGGTCGGCGGGTTTGCGTGCAATCATAGCCGCAATCAAATCCTTTGCCGTCTGACCGTTGCCGGGATTCAGAACCACGGTGTCAAGCGACGAATCGAGCAACGCCTTACCGTCCGACGCCAACGCTTCGCCCACCGACTCTATGCCCTTGGGGCCGCTGTACGAGGGCATTTTGCCGACGAGCAGTTCGTGGAATACTATGCCCAGCGAAAATACATCCTTGGCAAGGGTTATCCTGTCGTCCGCACCCGCAAGACCGCTTTCGTGAAGAACCACCTCCGGCGCTTCGTAGCCCGGCGTGAACGGTATCTTGTCCCCTTCGGGCAATTCGTTGTCGGGATAAGAATTGTCGAAATCGACAAACACACCCTGATAGCCGCCGGTCGTCTTGCGAATGACAATGTTCTTGACCTTGATGTCGAAATGCCCCACACCCGCATCGTGCAACGCCGCGAGACTGTTCGCAATCTGAGCAATCAGCGCCGCGCGCTCCCCTGCGGGTACGGCACTCGGTGCCAGCTCGCCGCTTATATACTCCGTCACCGTCACATAAGTGTTGGTGTCATCGTCCCAGAAATGGTCGAGTTCTCTGCCTATGCCGTCCGCAAGCGTGAATTTCTTCATGCGACGCGCGATTTTGGTTTGTTTGCCCTCGATGAACACAGCGCCTTCAAGGTTCTTTTTCGCAAGTGCCGCGCACTTTTCTCCGGGGAGAGGGCGACGGTACACAGTGTTTCTTTTTATGAAATACCTGCTGCCGCCCTTGGTCGCCGTGATGTAATATCCGCATCCGGTGGTCACCCACTTCAACCCGCCGTCCTGCACATAAGCCGTGTCAACGGTGTATCCGTGATATATCATTGTTTCTCCCCTCCGTAATCACTCCGCGTCAGGCAGTTGCCGTCGCCACGATTGTCGCTATAACAACATTGAAATCGATGTCATTGAGACCGTTCGCGAGTGTCGTCGCCACAAACTGAACGCGGTTGCAGGCCTTGGACAGGTCGAAATACTTCGTGCCCGAAGGCGCAAATATAAGCATGCGCTTGGACGCCTCACCGAGCTTTATGCTCTGGTCGGCTCCGATCCACATTGCCTTGAGCCCTTCATAGTCCACCATATCCGTGGGATAGCCCGCGCAGGCTGCCCTTGCTTTCAGTTCGAGCGCGTCGTTGTCGGTGATGAGGACTATTATCTGCCTGTCTTTCCTGCCGTTGAAGTTGGCGAAGTCGGATTTGAACGCATAGAAAAGTGCTTCCATTCCGTTTTCGGGACCGTCGCCGCCGCCGTACGCGCTCACGGAGGATATGAATGCCTCCAGCTTTGCGTCGTCGCCGGGTCTCTCGAAGAATGGGCTCTCCTGAATCGCGTTCGCTCCTTCGCTCTTGTAGTCGCGGAATATCACGAACTTCACTCGCAACATGTCCACTTCCGTCACGCCGTCGTCGGTTGTGAAATGATTGAGTATGGAAGTATTGATGTCCTGCAACGATTTCTTCACATTTTCGATGCAATGCGCCATGCTGCCCGTAGCGTCAAGCACATAAACTATGTCGATGTTTCTTCCCATGATTTGTTTTCTCCTTTGGTGGTTAATGTTATTTCCTTTTGCAGCTCACCGGCCTTTGACCGACATTCGCCGCACATCCGTCGGGTTCCTCGCGTACCGATTCACCCGAATGGTTTTCCCCGCTTTCGCGGTTGAATGTTTGCCGACGGTAAGTTGATTGCTATTCGAACATTTTTCACCTCGCTTCCGATTACACCAAAATCTTACCCTTCCGACGACGCCCCGACAACGGTATAACGCTTCTGAAAAAGCGAATAAGTTGCAGTTTTTGCGACACATCAGGGCAAGCGTGAAGCGCGCGGTCGAAAGCGGTTGAAAAACCGGCGACCGCTCGGCGGGAATATAAAAAGCGTCCCCTTTGAGGGGACGCCGCTGATTGGTCGGTGAATGGAAAACTCAACCGCCTCGGATATTTCTAGGGAAATACGATTTCTTCGAGAGTGACATCGCACAATTCGCAATACGCCAAAAGATAGCAGAGGTCCACCGAGGTCCTGCCGCTCTCCCAGTTGCTCACCATGGTCTTGGACACACCCAGCACACGGGCAAGCTCGTTTTGCGAAACCTCTCTTTCCACGGGACGGTGACAATCGTCACATTTCATGTC
Source organism: uncultured Clostridia bacterium (assembly GCA_944360115.1). GTDB lineage: Bacteria > Bacillota > Clostridia > Christensenellales > CAG-917 > Limadaptatus. The sequence continues at coordinate 12,940 of CALVTH010000023.1, read as the reverse complement.
GCGGGTACACACCGCCGAGGAGGCGTCCCACTTGTCGACATTAGCAAGCCTCTCCTCATTGAGACTGCAACACACATAGCGCAACAGTTTCTGGTTGGATTGTCTGAGGTCGCAAAGTTTCCTGCCGACATCTTCGTAATCTATATACGGCACTTCGATTTTTTTCATAATTCCCTCCCACGGACGGCGCAACACAAACCGAACGCCGCGAGTGTCCGATACCGGTATGGTATCATAAAACGCGGCGTTTGAAAAGAGCGTATCGTTATTTTTGAGTACAGTGCAGGGCGCTATCGTTCCTCTCGGAAGTATGTCAATCCCAATGACGCGGGCGGCTGCGACTCCCTGCGGCTGACTATGCTGGTGACGACGAGAACGACGGTGGTGACGAGATACGGTACCATTTTGATTGCCGCTGCCTGCGCGGGGAAACTGCTGTCGCCGACATAGGAAGACAGGAGATACAACATACTGAACAGAATGGAACCGAGAATGGCCCAGTTGGGACGCCACACCGTGAAGATGACGAGCGCCACCGCGAGCCAACCGAAACTGTCTATGGTGTACTCAATGTTGCCGTACCTCTGGTCCATTATATAGAACAGCCCGCCGAGTCCGGCAATCATGCTGCCGATGAGCGTGGCGCCGTACTTGTAGTTGGTGACAGAAACGCCGGCGGCATCGGCGGTCGCGGGATTTTCACCGACGGCGCGCAGATTGAGACCGACTCTCGTTTTTCTTATGACGATTGCGACTATTATCGCAAGGATGATCGCGATATACACCAACATTCCGTACGACAGAAACAGCGTCTCGAACCAGTTGGGGTCCGCCGAAATCGGGAAAGAGCGGGTGAAATAATCGCTTATCGTGCTGAACCCGGTTTTATCGACGCGCCCGCCGCAGAAAGACAACAGACCGACGCCGAAAGTGGTGAGCGCAAGTCCCGTGACATTCTGGTTGCAACGGAGGGTTATCGTGATAAAACTGTAAATCAAACCGCCCAGCAACGAAAAGATGAGCGTCATGAGTATGGTCGTGAGAATGGCGCCGAACGGACTTGCGTTCTGAACGCCTCCGACCATTGAGATATAGAACGACGCGCCGAGAACACAGCCGGCGCCGCCCATACACATGATACCGGGCGTACCGAGGTTGAGGTTGCCGGATTTTTCGGTAAGGGTCTCGCCCGTTGCGCCGAACAAGAACACCGCACTAAGCCTGATGGAACTCTGCAAATAGGTCAGAAACATTACGCAGTCACCTCCTCGGCAGACTTCTCCGTGTTTTCAACGGGTGTTTCGGGCAAAACATCGCCTTGCTTCTTGCGGAACGAACGGAACTTTATTTTGTAATTTATAAAGAATTCGCACGCAATAACGAGGAAGAAGAATATACCCGTAATTATATCAGCGTAATAGCCGCCCAATCCGAGGTCGGTCGCCGTCTGAGTCGAGCCCTGATCGATGAACACATACAACAGCGAAGTACCTCCCATAAGGAAAGGATTGAACTTGCCGAGCCACGCTACGAGAATCGCCGTAAATCCGCGCCCCTGAACGCTGTCGGTCGCCAGCGTGTAGTTTGTGCCGGCGACAAGCAGCAGACCCGCGAAGCCGCAAAGCACGCCCGAGAGTATCATTGTCCTGATGATGACCCTCTTGACATTGATGCCGACATACTTCGCCGTATTCACACTCTCTCCGACGACCGTAAGTTCGTACCCGTGCTTGCTGAAACGGAAATACACGAACAACACCGCCATGATGACCGTCACAAGGATGATGTTGAGAATATAGTTATAGCCGCCTATCTGCGGGAAATGCCCGTAAGGAAGCACGCCGAGAACTGCCGACCCCGAGGGCACCCAGATGTATATGCACACCGCCACAAGCTGCATGGCAATGTAGTTCATCATGAGGGTGAACAGGGTTTCGTTGGTGTTCCACTGCGCTTTGAAAATTGCGGGAATAACCGTCCAGCCCACACCGAAAGCCATGCTCACGAGAAACATAATGAAGATGAGCGCGCCTTCGGGAATTTTGCCGCCCAGATACTGTATGCAAACGACGCAACCGAGACCGCCCATGAGCACCTGTCCTTCTGCGCCGATGTTCCAGAACTTCATCTTGAAAGCGGGAGCGAGGGCAAGCGCAATGATTAACATCATCGCGGTATTCTGGAAGAAATTCAATATGCGGCGGGGAGTGCCGAACACTCCCAGGAACAAATCCTTGAAGAACAGCCCGAAGCCCGAGCCGCCCGTGAGTCCGCCGGTTACTATTGCGCCTATCAGCAATGCGACAACGACTGCTCCGACGCGTATTGTCCACGCCAACCATTTGGGAACATCGGTGCGTTTGGTTATATGAAAGAGGGGTTCTCTGCCCGATTTTGCATTAAGCTTCATCCTTGTCCTCCTCTTTTGCCGTATGTTTGCCGTCGGCGTCGTGTTTATGTTCGTCCGAAATCAGGGTCATAAGCAATCCGATTTCTTCCTTGGTAGCGGTTTTGCCGTCGACTATGCCCGTCACCTGTCCCGCACAAATGACCATGATGCGGTCGCACAGTTCGACGAGCACATCGAGGTCTTCGCCGACATATATAACGGCGACTCCCCTCTTCTTCTGTTCGTTGAGCAGACGGTAGATGGTATAAGAACTGTTTATATCCAGCCCGCGAACGGGATATGCCGCCATAAGCACGGTGGGAGCGGCGGCGATTTCACGCCCGACAAGCACCTTCTGCACATTGCCGCCCGACAGCCGTCTGACGGGAGTATGCGACGACGGGGTGACGACCTCGAGGTCACGGATGATGTCCTCGGCAAGATGTTTGGGATTCTTGCGGTCGAGGAAAATGAAATTGCCGCGACGGTAACTGCGAAGCATCATATTGTCGATGATGTCCATATTCCCGACAAGCCCCATACCGAGCCTGTCCTCGGGAACGAAGGACAACCTGACGCCCAGTTCTCTTATTTGTTCGGGGCTCTTGCGCACGAGATTCTCGGGCTTGCCGCCTTCGGGAGGAAGATAGGTTATCGCGCCGCTTTCGGGACGGATAAGCCCCGCTATTGTCTCGAGGAGTTCGCGCTGACCGCTGCCCGCGATACCCGCTATGCCGAGGATTTCGCCGGAGCGTGCCGTGAACGAAACCCCGTCCATTTTCTTGACGCCTTCGCGGTCGGTGAACGAAAGCCCTTCGACCACCAGCCTGTCCTCGACGCCTTCGGGAGCGTCGCGCTCGATGTTGAGCTCCGTCTTGTGCCCGACCATAAGTTCGGTGAGCATGGGAATGGTGGCGTCGGCGGTGTTCACGGTGGCTATGTGCTCGCCCTTGCGAAGCACCGCCACGCGGTCGCTTATCTCCATGACCTCGTTGAGTTTATGAGTAATGATGATAATGCTCTTGCCGTCCTCGCGCATCGCGCGGAGCACATCGAAGAGTTTCTCGGTCTCCTGCGGAGTGAGCACCGCGGTGGGCTCGTCGAGGATGAGAATATCCGCACCGCGGTAAAGCACTTTTATGATTTCGACAGTCTGTTTTTCGCTGACAGACATATCGTAAACTTTCTGGTTGAGGTTTATATCGAAACCGTATTTCTCGGCAACCGCCCTCACCCTGCCGCCACGACTTCTGGGAAGCCAATTGAACTTACAACGCTTGAAAAACTTGACAAGCGGAAGTGCGGCGATTTTTGCGGCGAGTTTTGCCTTGCCTTTTGCAGTCTCGTCGTCGCGCACGGTCTTAACGGGTGCGCTGCTGTCGTCGCTGTCGACGACATAGCGCGCCGCGTGCGCTTCTTCTTTCATAGCGCGCGCATTGTCGCGCACTGAGAATTTCGGCATTTCCTCGCCGAGTATGATGTTGTCAATACCGGTGAAAAGGTCGACGAGCTTGAAATGCTGGTGCACCATACCTATCCTGTTGTGATAGGCGTCGCGCGGCGAGCGTATGACAACGGGCTTGCCCTTGACGAAAATTTCGCCTTCGTCGGGGAAATAAATTCCCGACAACATATTCATAAGTGTTGTCTTGCCGCTGCCGTTTTCTCCGAGCAAGGACAAAATCTCACCTTCGTAGACGGTGAGATTGACATCCTTGTTGGCGACCACTTCGCCAAAACTTTTGGAAACGCCCTGCATACGTATTGCCACGGGTTTACCCGAGGCGGCGTAGGTCTTTTCCATAATTCCTCCGATAAGCGGATTTTAAGAGCGAGACGGGACTTTGCGGTCCCGTCTCGCAAAAAATCTAAGTCCAATTATTTCTCGGTGATGCCGTCGATGCGCAGGTCGAAGTAAGGTGCGCTGCGATATTCGGATTCGGCAAAATAACCGTCGTGGACAACCTGAGTGTCACCCGTGAATGCTGCGTCGGTGTGGACATCAGCCATATAAGACACGAGTTTGCCGGAACCGGTCTTGGCGTCGGCGGCCATGCCCTCGACGAGAGCGTTGCCGTTCTTCCACTTGGTGGGATCGGAGTTGGTCTTGTCGATAGTGATGGTGAAAGTATCGAGATCGAACACTTCGAGGGTGCCTGCCTTAAGAGCGGCTTTGGCCTCTTCGACAGCGGCTTTGGCGGCTTCGGAAACAGTGTTGCCGAACTCGAGGAGCTGCACTGCGTCGTTGGCGAGGGTGCCGGTCCAGTCAGCGGCTATCTCGGCGTTGTTTCTCACGCAATTGATGATGTAGGCATAGTAGACAGCCCAGTTGATCTTGGAGCCGACGAGATAGGAGTCGCCGCAGCTGTCCTTGGTGCTGATGTTGTAGGTGACGTTGGGGATACCGGCGGCTGCTTTGCAAGCGTCGGGAGCGCCCATGCTGTCGGCGTGCTGGCTGATGAGTTTGCAGCCGTCGGATTCGATGAGCATCTTGGCGGTGTTTTCTTCGGCTTCGGGATCATACCAGCTGCTGGTATAACGGACGGTCATAGTTGCGTTGGGGACTATGGAGCGGACGCCGAGGAAGAAGGAGGTATAACCGGAAACGACTTCGGCATAGGGGAAGGCGCCGACATAACCGATTTTCGCGTTCGCGGCGGACACTGCCGCGCCGTCGCCGTTGCCGTACATTTCGGCAAGCTTGTAACCCGCAACGATACCGGCAAGATAACGGCCTTCGTAAATGGAAGCAAAAGCGTTGTGATAGTTGGCAACGCCCTCGGTGTGAGCCTTGGTGCCGGTGGCGTGCGCGAACTGAACGTTCGGGAATTCCTTGGCGGCTCTGATGACGTGATCCTCGTGACCGAAGCTGTCGGCGAACACGATGTCGCAACCCTGGTCGGCAAGATCAGCGGCGGCTTCGTAGCAGCTTGCGTCCTCGGGAACGTTGGTCCTGACTATGACGCGCACCTGTTCGGATTCGGCAACCGCTCTCGCAGCGTCGATGAAGTTCTTGTCATAGGTGCTGTTCTCGTCGTGCAGGCAGATAAGACCAAAGGTGATATCGGCGTCTTCGGGCCCGAAAATCAGAGTGTTTTTGTCACCTGTGGGCTCGCACGCGGTCAGCGCGATTGCAAGAGATGCCACGAGTGCAACGATGAGCACAAGTGCCAAAATCTTTTTCTTCATAAATACCTCCGTATTTTGTGCCTTTCGGCATTATTGACAATGCAGAGCGCCGCGTGAAAGCGGCGCAAGCGGGCGGACCTCAGTCCTGTTCCCTGAAAACTATTTTCCCCTCGTCCATAGAATCGATGACGGCGAGGGAATAGAGGTCGACTCCCTTGGCGCGGAGAGCGTCCCCGCCCCCCTGGAAGCCTTTTTCGATGGCGGCGGCGCAGCCGACAAGCACGGCGCCAGCCTGCCCCACGAGTTCTATAAGCCCGCGCATGGCCTCGCCGTGCGCGAGAAAATCGTCGATGATGAGCACTCTGTCGCCGGCACGGAGATATTCTTTCTCCACGAAAACGGTGCTCTTGCCGCCGTGGGTGTAACTGACGACCTCGGTGGTATAGCAATCGGACGAAATGTTGGCGGTTTTGGATTTTTTAGCAAAAAGCACCGGGGCGTGAAAATGTCTTGCGGCGTAACACGCAATGGCAATGCCCGATGCTTCTATGGTGATGAGTTTATTGACATTTTTGTCGCGGAAGTGCGCGTAAATATCCTTGCCGATTTCCTCGAGAAGCCCGTCATCTATGAGATGATTGAGAAAACCACCGACTTTGAGCACCTCGCCGGGATAGACCTTGCCGTCCCTGAGGATGCGTTCCTCCAACAGTTTCATCCGTAGACCTCGACAGAGCGGCTCAACGCTCTCACCCCCGCCGACCCGCCGAAGCGGAGAACGGCTCCGTCGCGACGCGAACGCCGCTTGGCGTAATCCGTACATCCCGAAACGACGCTTCAGGCGCGATGCCCCGTCCGAGATGACCTTATTATAAATGCGCACGCGCGCGACTGAAACCTATAGCCCCTTGGGAGTATAATATGTATGAACAAATTTTTCTCCCGCGCAGTCCGGCGGAAAAACCCGCTTTGCGCAAACGCGGATCGGGCGGTGCGAAACGAAAAAAGCCGCGACGGCGCGCCCGAGTCGCTCTCCCCGTCTGCGCCTTGCGGAACACCCCTTTCCGACGCTTCTCAAAAAAATTTTGCAAAAAGAAAAACCGCACGAAAATGCGGTTTTTCTGTCAAATTTGAATTATAAAAGCCGATTTCGCACAAAACGACATCTACGGACGGTTTTGCGCGCGGTCGCCGCGGGATTATTCTTCGGCGGCTTTTTCAGGCTCTTCCTGCGTCGCGGGAGCCTCCGCTTCCGCCGCCTGCACTCCGTCGTCGGAGAGCAGATAATCGCGGCAGGCATCCTCGAGTGCGCGGCAGATGACGAAGGCGTCGTCGAGGTCCTTGCCCCTTATGATGACGCCGTGATTTGCCATAAAGCAGGCGGGGGCGTCGCCGATTGCCGCGGCGGTGTTCTTGACCAGTTTACCCGTGCCGGGCAACGCAACCTTGCTCACGGGGATTTCCGCGCCGAGAATGTCACGGTATTTCTCGGGCACGGGAAGCGGTTGCCTCATTGCGGCGAGTATGCTGCCGTAGAAGGGGTGAGTGTGCACCGTGGCGTTGCTCTCGGGATGGGTGAGCAGCAGCTGAGCGTGCACGCCCTTTTCGCTCGTCGCCTTGTTGGAGCCTCTCCATTCGAGGGTCTTCATATTCACTATCGCCATCTGTTCGGGCTGCAGCATTTCGTAGTCGAGCGCGGACGGAGTGGCAAGCATTTCTTCGTCGTTGATACGCACGGCGATATTGCCCCAGGTACCTTGCACCAGATTCTCTTCAAGCAGTCTGACGCCGGCAGCCTTGATTTCCTTGGCGACTTTCATAAGTTCGTCGGTGACGATTGCGGAGGGCTGCTCCGCAAGGTCGACTTCCTTGCCCTCTTCCGCCGCTTTCTGGCTGCTCTGGTTTTTCTTGGAATACTTGATTGTGTAGCCGATGTGCTCAAGGTAGGCGTCCACGATGTTGTGGTGCTTGGCGCCGCCCTTGGGCTCGGCGAGGATATAGCAGGTAGCCGCTTTGTCGAGCACCAGCGTCGCGGTGTAAACCTCGGCGAGAGTGCGTCCCGTCACGAGCGCGCCGGCATTGGGCAGGAAACAGGCGTTGCGCAGTCCGGACAGCGCGGCGACCACTTCGACCGCGGTGTTCTTGAGCGCGGTGCGGACGCTGACGCCGTCGATTTGCGCCATATCGTCGAGGACGGGGGGCAATGTCTTGCCGCGAGTCGAGAAAGCGAGGATGTTCTCGCTGTCGACGATCGCCGCGGCGCCCGCCTTTTTCTTGGCTTTGAGCGCGCACAGAATAAGCACCGCCGCCGCGCGGAAATTGCCGTCGATGGCTTCTATGCCCTTCTCGGTGACGAATGCCACCTGGTCTTCCCCGAGGTCGGCGAAATCGGCGTCGGGCGTGGTGATATACAGTCCGTCGTCGGCGGACACTCCCACGAAACCGCTCCTGAGATAACCCTGTGCGGCAAGCTCCGCCGCGTACTTTTTGATGTTTTCGTAGACTTGCTGGTTTTTCATTGTTCTTCCCCCTCGAATCTTCTTGCGTTGGCTTTGATGTAAGGTCTCTTGAGCGCCAGATACAGCGTCTTGTAATCCGAGAACAGTTTGTCGTAAATGGCTTTGTTCGCGGGATTGGGCTTGTAGGTGGCTTCAATCTGCACGAAATTCTTGGCGTCGGCGAAACTCTTGAGTTCACCGAGACCGATGAGCGCGACTATGGCGCATCCGAGCGCGCCCGCATTGCGCGGATTCTTGACGACGGAGAAGGTGCAGCCCGTCACATCGGCGATGATCTGCATCCAGCCCTTGTCGAGCGCGCCGCCGCCGATGATGCGGAAGTTGTTGCCCTCGAAGCCGTAGTCCTTGCGGTAGTTCTCGAGTATCCAGCGCAGGTTGTACGCCACGCCCTCGTACACCGCGCGCATGAGATGCTGTCTGGTGTGAATGGGATTGATGTTGAACAGCGTGGAACGCGTGGTGGTGCTGGACACGGGGCAACGCTCGCCCTGCATCCACGGAGTGCAGATGAGGTGGTCGGAGCCTGCGGGCACATCGTCGATGACGCTGTCCATATAGGCGTAAATGCCGTCACCGAGTTCCTCTTTCTCGTGCCTGAAGAACTGGTCGCAAATCCACTGGATGTTGCTGCCCGCGGCTTCGGTTATGCCCGCGACGAGATTCATCTCGGGGTCGGCGGACTGTATTGCCGCCGCGCCGTGCATGAACTTGGTCGCCGTCCTCGATGGCGCGGCAACCCACGCCGAAGTGCCGAGGTAGATGTGCACTTCACCGTCGCCGCACATACCGCTGCCGACGACTGCGGACTGCACATCGTCGCACCCGCCGAAGACGGGAGTGCCCGCGGGCAACCCGAGTTCCTCCGCGGCTTTTGCGGTGAGACCCTTGCCGATTTTATCCGTGCTCTTGCAAAGCGGGGGCAGGCGTTTCATATCCACGCCGATGAGCGGGAACGCGCTCATCCACTGCTTTTTCTTGAGGTCGAGACCGTAGGACGACGCGCCGGAAAGTTCGGCGTACATCTCGCCCGTGCACTTGAACTTCAGCCAGCCGTTGACATCGAGGAAATATTTGGTCTTGGCATAAATCTCGGGGCGCATTTCCTTGACCCACGCCATTTTCGCCACGCAGTCCTTGCCCATGATGGGAGTGCCGACTATCATGGTGAAAATCTTGGTGCCGCCGAGACGGTTCATTATCTTCTGCGCCTGCTGTCCCGCTCTGCCGTCGACCCAGGTGATGTTGTTCATCAGGTTGTTGCCCTGCTCGTCGACGGGGATGACGCCCTGCGCCTGAGTGGAGAACACGATACCCTTGACATCGGAAGGAGCGATGCCCGCCTTTTCCACGATGGCTTTCGTGGTGATGCACACGGCTTTCCAGTAATCGTTGGGGTCCTGCTCGACATGTGCGGGTGCGGGATAGTAGGTGGGATAGGGTTCGGCGACGGTGGTGACGATGCTGCCGTTGAAATCGACGAGCACCGCCTTATCCGAGCTGGTTCCTATATCGTGCGAAATGATGTAATTCATAAAATCCCTCCGAAAAAAGACATTCCGCGGGCGGGTCGCCCGCAGAATGTCGAAAACCCTTATTTGTTTGCCGCAGCGGCGTCGGCAGCCGCCTGTTCCTTCTGTGCCTTCGCCATAAGTTTCTCGGCTTTCTTTATCTTCTTGTCTCTCTTCTTGCCTTCGGGATACTGGAGCGCCTTTCTGGACTTGTACTCCGCAACCTGCAGGCTGTCGACCTTGGTGCGTTTCTTGACGAGCTTGAACACTTCGTCGAAGCGGTTGAGTGCCTCGTCGATGATTTCGTCGGTGTCCGCCATGGAGGTGTAAAGTCTGCTGCCCGCGAGGGTGACGATACCGTGGGACATATAAGCCGCGCCCATATGCTCCATCGCTTCCTTCCTGACCATAATGGAATCCTGTTTCTTGAGGACCTTGAGCAGGTTGAGAATGCACTTGGAGGAGAAGTCGTAACTCATAGCGCCCGTGCATTCGAGGTGGACGATGGAACCCTGGTTGTAGGCGACATAAGGCAGGTCGTGCTTTGCGATGAGGTCGACGAGACCGTCGGTCAGCCTGTTGCCCGCGAGCCCCGCCTTGACGCAGGCGTTGGTCTTCTGGATTTCCTTGATTGCGACATAACCTGCCATTGCGGACAGGGGGTTTGCCGCGAGAGTGCCGCCGACATAGGCTTTCTTGGCGCCACCCGCGACACCTGCCGCGAGAAGGTCGACGACATCCGCTCTTCCGCCGATACCGCCTGCCGCGGGATAACCGCCGGCGACGATTTTGCCGAAAATGGTGAGGTCGGGCTTGACGCCGAAGAGACCCTGCGCGCCGCCGATGCCCACGCGGAAACCGGTGACGACTTCGTCGAAGATGAACAGCGCGCCGTACTTGTCGCACAGAGCGCGGACGCCCGCGTTGTAATCGAAATCGACGGGACGGGTGCCGCTTTCGGGGCCGACGGGCTCGACTATGACCGCCGCCGTGCCGCCTCTGCACGCCGCATTGTATTTGAGGTAATCCTCAAGCATATCGAGGTCGTTGGGACGGACTTCGTCGACGACGGAGAAGATGACATTGGGGATACCGAAGGATTCGAGGAACTGTCTGGTGCCGGGGACTTTGAGACCGTAGACCATCTGGTCGGACCAGCCGTGATACGCGCCGCCGATTTTGATGATTCTCTTCTTCTTGGTGTAGCACCTTGCCACGCGGATGGCGCCCATGACGGACTCCGTGCCGGAACCGAGCATACGGAATTTCTCGACATTGGGCATGCACTTGTTTATCTCTTTGGCGATGAGCATTTCCGCTTCGTGGAAGAGACCGGTGACGGGACCGCATTCCTTGATGAGCTTGATGGCTTCTTCCTGGACGGCGGGATAATTGCTACCGAGAATGGTGGGACCGCCCGCCTGCAGGAAGTCGATGTACTTGTTGCCGTCGATGTCGTACAGATAGGCGCCTTCCGCCTTGGTCATGCACATCGGGAACGGCTTGTTGAACGCGAGGTTGTGCTGAACGCCGCCGGGGATGTATTTCTTGGCTTCGGCGGTGATTTTCTTGGAGCCCGCGCACCGGATGTCGTAGTAATTGTCGCAGATATCCTTATACGCTTCCTCGGAAACGCTGTAAATGGGCTGAGAAGTGAGCTCGGCGAGACTCTGGTTGATTTCCTTTGCGTTCGCCCAACGGGTGACGCCGTAACCTTGTTCCGCTTTGCCTTTGAGTTCGGTATAAGTGACTTTCATTTTCCCCTCCTACACGGAATTTATGGAAATATTTTATCAAACCGCGCGGCGTTTGTAAATACGCGCGCGCACATAAAAATCGGTACAGAAGCCCGAATTTGTCGCAAAAATCACAATTTCGGGTTACCCGACGGTAAAAAAAGCCGCCGCGCCCTCGGACGCCGTCTCGGCGATTTTTCGCCTTGCCGCCTGCGCGCCCGGTTTCCGTCCTGCGCCTTTTGTCACGCTCCCTGCGCGCTCGCCCGCGCCCGCCGCGCGGTTGTCCGCACGGGCGGTTTTGCCCGAAAAAAGGAAAACGGCACGCTTGAACGCGCGCCGTTCTTTCCTCATTGGAAGGAGCGCCCACGGCGCTCCTTATTCCGCCGAAGCGGTGTTCAGTTGAACATATCCTTGAATGCCTTGCCGAACTTGAGGACGGGGGCATTGCTCGCGGGAATGACGATGACTTCCTTCTTGATGGGATTGAAACCGCTTCTCTCGGCCTTCTTCTTCAGCTCGTAGGTGCCGAAGCCGGCGACGGCGACCTTATCACCCGCCTTGAGGGCGTCTGCGATAACATCTGCGTATGCGTCGATAACTGCGGTAACATCTTTTGCGGAAAGTTCGACTTTTCCGGCGATAGCCTTGATAAGTTCTGTCTTGTTCATAATTACCTCCTGATGTAAGCCGCTCCGAAGGCAGCCGAAGCGGTTTTGCACAGCCATTATAACCAATAAACGCCGAAATTGCAACACCCATTTTGCCCGCGCCCTTCCTCCGTCGCCGAAACCGTCCGCCGCCACGCACCTTCCCCGCCCTCTGGACCATGACCGCCACACCTGCGCGAATAACGGCGCCGACCGCCGCATAAGTTGCACTATGAAAAAGAAAATTCTCGTGACATTTGCAGCAATTCTCGTCGTCGCGGTTGCGGCGACGCTGTTCGTCGCCTGCGACAAAAAGAAAGCCGACGACGACGCTCCCTCCGATGTGTCGCGTATGATTTCCGCATTCTACGCGGGTGAAACGGACAATTTCGCCGTCACCTTCGAGCGCGGCTTCAAGGAAGAGCCCTTTTTCGCCGACGGCAAGACCGGAGACACCGCGCCTTTCTCCGTCCTCACCGTCACTCCGCTGAAATCCGGAGAATATTCCGAGATTTCCTACACTCTCACGGGCGACGGCGCGTCCGTCGGCGGAACTCTTTCGGCGGGCACTTTCGGAGAATTTTCGGGCACGGCGGACGCCGATTTCGCTCCCCTCTCCGTCACCCTGACCGCGGGAGATGTCACCGAGGAGATACAACTCGACAATGTGCTTGCCGACTGTCTGGGCGGATACGACGCGGTGCAGCTTGCCCGCGAACGCTTTGCCGACAGAATAGCCGCCGAACAACAGGCGGGCGCCTACAACCGCGAGATTTTCGTAAAACTCATCACGGGCGACAGGATAACCTACTACTATTATGTGTCGTTCATCGGCGAGGGCGTGGACTACTGGGCGGTGCTCATAGACCCCGCGACGGGCGAAATAGTGTCCGAGAAATAGTCCTCTCTTTACAGCGACGCCGTCCGCCCCGCCCGCACGCCGCGGCGCTTCGGGGCGGACGCGTTTCCCGTTCCTCGACCGCCGACCGTTCCCCCGCGGACGGTTCGCCGC
>CALVTH010000022.1 GCA_944360115.1 uncultured Clostridia bacterium | reverse complement strand
TTATTCAATAGTCCGTACCTCCTTTTTGTTTTTACCGATTATATCTTACAAACCGGAAACCTAATTTCCGGTTCAGATAAATTTTTTATCAGTTTATACCCTGAACCGGACACCTAATGTCCGGTTCGCAAAAAAAGTCCCTCACTTATTAGCCACGGGAAAGGCAAAAGTCCACGGTTTTCGAGAAAAATTTTTTTGAGTATTTTCTCAAGATGGCTTTTTAGTGAAAAACCCTTCTACTTATTAGCCACGAAAACGACGAAAAGGGACCCCTTTTTGCGTAACTTTTTTCAAAAATTTTTACCCCCTCACTTATTAGCCACGAAAAAGGCAAATGTAAACGGGTTTTTTGCAAAAAATTTTCCCTCTCACTAAAAAGGCACGAAAAAAGAAAAAGTCAAGGCTGTTTTAGAAAATTCTTAAAATGATTTTACTTGTATATAGCCAAGCGCACACCTAACTGCCATTTTATGGTCAGACTTGTATCAAGACAAGCGCATGTCTAATTGTCAAACAGCATTTTGGAGCATAAAAAAACGGAGCTTTTTACGGCTCCGTTTAAGTCAATCTAATTCTTCGTAAACCTTTCGGCATTTCTGTTGTATTCGTTCTCGTCTTCTCCATACGTTGGAGCGGTCTATTTTTAACGTATCCGCTATTTCAACAAAGCGCATACCTGCGATATAGCAATCCAAAGTCTGTTGTTCTCCTTTTGTCAGCTTCATATTGCGTATTATCTTAGCGCATTTCTTGAAGGATTCTTCTAAATCGTCTTTGAAAAAGTTTTGCTCGTAGCAATCTTTCTTTATATCTATTCCACGGGTGTTTCTATTAAAAAGCCATCTCTTGTAAATCTCGTTGCTTACAACTCGGCTGCACAGTCTGTACAACGTAACAAGTTTACCTGTCTTCGGATCTTCGCATAAATCCAATACACGTTCACCAAAATGCCCGCACAGAAAGCATATTGCAGATTGAGCAAGGTCGTATCCTTCCGTGATTATGTAACCGGGCACGTTCTTGTAGTTTATGTCTCTTACAAGTCCTACGTACACGCTTCTGGGTACTTTTATAAGCACCAATTCTGCACCGTTTTCAGCGCGATAAGTTCTCCGATCTGCATTACGTTACTAGGGGTGATCTTCTCCGCAAACACATCGTAACAGTTTCTTTTTGTTTCCATTTTCTTTGCCTCCGAAAATATATTTGCCTTTCGGCAGGCAGAGAAAAAGCATAAGACGGGAAATGTTCAGCTGATTTAATGTGAAAAATCAAAAGTCAACGGAAAAAAGGAAAACCCTTGCCTTAATGTTTGTATAGTCGGAGCCTCTAAACAAGGATTTTACGACCGTTTACTTTTGAGAGGATTATGCGACAATCGCCGCACGAAAAGGCAAATTCGGAGGGAAAGAAAAGCCAAAGAACAAGAAAGCACGGAAACTGCAAATAAGCAATCCGGAGTAAGGTACGCAACAAAACGGAAAATAAGCGAGAGGCGAAAAGCGGAGGAATGCCCAAAGCGGTTCAGCGGGCATCTCCGCTCGCCCTCGCTTTTCCGTTCTGCGACCCTCTAGAGCTATGCAGGCGTGCGCTTGTCTGGCGGAGCGAAGCGACGCCACTTGTCATAGACAAGCGCACGCCACGGTGCCAAGATTGATTAATTATACATTTTCAATTGTGAAATTTACTCATTTTTGTTATATTATAAGTAACGAAAGAGTTAAAACTTTTTCATTTATAACATTCAAGTGGGGATAAGTTTGTTGAAAATTATTTAAAAGAAATTCCACCATCAATTCATTAAATAACCTATCGCATATAAAGCAAAAATAGTTCGTTGAGAGCTATGAATTAGAACAAAATAGAAGGAGAAATACGTATAATATGAGTGAAGTTAAAATTATAGAAAAGGAAATTTCTATAATCCGTGATAAATATTTAAGATCTGCTATTGACATTCTTTCTGACTACAATAATGAAAACAAAACAAAGTTAGACTATAAAGGACGTCAAATTTATGAGTTACTTCAAAATGCTGACGATTGTTATTCTGATGATTGTGCCGATATAAAGGTTAAAATAGAACTTCGTGAAAACTTTTTAATAATCCAAAATACAGGCAAGCCTTTTAATTCTCGTGGCATTATTTCTTTGATGCACCCTGACGCAAGTTCAAAGCATCAAGGAACAATTGGATGCAAAGGACTGGGATTTAGGTCTGTTTTGAACTGGGCAAACAAAATTTCAATTTGTACAAAATCTTTTATTGCTAATTTTTCTGAAGAGAGAGCAACCTCTCAACTTCAGTTTTATAAGGAACATTGTGATCAAGATCATGTTCATGAATTGAACCGTATTGACAGAATTGCCATTTTAAGTTCAGCAGAGGTAAATAATGATTCTGCTGAAATAGAAAAATGGCTTGATGATGGCTTTTCAACATCTATCGTTTTGTATTGCAATTCTGAATATGTTGATACAATACAAAAACAGCTAATTGAGTTGCAGTTTGAGGAATTACTTTTTTTAAAACATATCAGAAATATTCATATTATATCACCAAAAGCAAAAAGAAACATTGAAGCAGTGTCTGATGGCGAACGATTCTTAATCCAGGATGGAGATAATTTTACCGATTGGACTGTTTGGCAAAGAACCGGTAGTATTCAACAAAAAGATGGAACAGAAAAAGCATTTGAGCTGATAATTGCATATAATAACGATAAATTGGTAAGAGATAAAATACGTGAAGAAGGTGTTTTATATTCATACTTTAAGACAGAAATTCCAATGCCGTTTCCTTTTTTGATACACGGTACTTTTGAGCTTACAAGTGAACGCAATGGTTTGATTAAAGAGAGTGTTAACAATGAAAAGCTTCTTGAACTTTTGGTTGATTTTATAAGTGACAAGGGATCTGAAATTGCAGTGAACAGTCAGCAGTATGATTATACTGCACTTGAATTTCTATTACCTTCACAGCAATTATATTTTCTAGATAAACAATATGATTTCACCTCAAAACTCAAGAAGAAAATCAAAGGATGCAAGTTGTTCCCAACTATTGATGATAGATACATAAGTTTAGATGAGCTGCCTCGCTATTCTAATAAAGACTTTGCTCGCTATGTATCGAAAAAAACTTTTAACTCTTTATTAAAGCCTTGCAAAAACGACACGATTCTTTCGTATTTTAAAGAATTAGGCATAAGTTTTTATTCTTCAGAAGAATTAGTTGCATTACTAAATGTGGATGCGGATGAATATGTTAATTCAGGTGTTCATGATAAACTTATAATTCTTTATCATGAGACGTATTCATATGTGAACATTGCGCCAAAGTTACTGGTTGACAGCAATGGAAAACGAATAGCAGATGAAAATTTAACCATTTTCAATAATGATGAAAATAGATTTACTCTGCCTGAATGGAGCGAAATGCGGTTTATTGATTTGAATTTAGAGAAAAAACTACTCAAATCATTTAACTGTGACTCCAGACGTTTAATGGAAATTCTCAAAGTATACGGAGGTGCAGAATATTCGTTTGACAATGTTGTTCGTCAACTTGTATCTCAATGTAGAGAAGATAAGCAAAAAACTAAAGATTTGTTAAAGTGGCTGTTTGACAATTGGTGCAATAATAATTATTCCTTTAAAAGCGGATTGAAAAATATTAATATTAGGTTGATATCTCGTGATGGAAACATAGAACAAAGTTCAAAATGCTATTTTGGAAAAGAATATGGAAACGATATAGGTGAAAGGATAATTTCTTGTTTAGATACTCCGGTTTTTGTTTCCGGAATAGATGAACTTGGACTGACCGGCGCAGATATGCACTTAGTAAAAGCCTTTTTATCTCAACTTGATGTCAAAGAATATCCACCGATTGCAAAGAAATCTTTAACCGGTCAAGATTACAGAAAATATATAGAATATAATTCAGAAAAGTATCCTGAGTTATCCGTAAGAAATGAAACCTACAAATACGATAACTTTTTCTATCAAAGTTCAGGAGATGTTCAAGTCGCTGATATCATAGGCTTTGAAAACATACTAAAAAACGCTGATTATCGTGATATTATTTATTGGATGATTAATGATAATAATTTAACTATACATATAAAAAATACAAATGAAATTGATGATTTTTCTCATATGTATAGTTATCCATATAAGAAAAAGGAAGCTCGGTGGGTTTATAAAGATCAAATGCTTTCGTGGCTTCGTTTGAAGATCGTCGAAACAGCTTGGCTTCCTGTAAAAAGTGGTAAAAAAGTCAACTCAAACCGCTGCACAATAACTCCTCATTCTCTCTCCCCAATCGTAGAAGTTTTGAATATTGATTATAATTCAATTTCAAAGATGTTCGGCAGACCTATAAAAAAAGAAATAGATGCACTTCTTGAAGCATTGGGGGTTGCAGATGATATTGTTGACTTACCAAATGAAACAATATATGAAATCTTATTAAAATTGCCGGATTTTGATAAGGACTGTATTTTAGGTAAGACAATATATACGAAGTTAAATTTACATTTTGATAAAGAATCTACCGCTCGTTTGATTAAAAACAATCTTGCATATCAGAAATTTCTCAGAGACGGAAAAGTTCTTGCTGAATTGGATGGTAAATATAAATATATTCCTATAAATGAAGTATATTATGTCGGTAAAAAAATATATAGTGACGATATCTTAAAAAACTATCCTGTTCTCGCATTGAACAGACGTGCAGGTGATGATAAAATCAAATCGCTTTTCGGAGTACAATCTATTAAAGCAATCGGCAGCATAAAAGTTACTCCTATATTTCATCATCTAAACGACGAATTTCAGCTTGAATATCATAAATTGTTGCCATATATCTATGCAAGGCGACTTGATGTTGATTCAAAAAATAAAGAACTGAATTTATTAAAAAGCAGCAAAATTTTTTTGGTAAGCGATGCTTACACTGAGCATTATGTAAACGGAGAGTTAAAAAAAGGTAAATTGCGCGATTACGAATTGATTTATACTGATAAAACTGCCTATATCATGGTTCCGCAATTTATTAATACATTAACGGAATTAAAGGGGCAGCTAAAATTCAAAAATGCTGCTGCTGAAGTAATAACAACAATTCTTGATGTAGATAGAGACAAAGATGCGTATTTACTTATTTTTGGCTCTACAATAAGTGAAGTAGGGATGTATTTTCAGGCAAATGATGAGAATTCTTTAGTTTGGCTTGCTAAAGAAAAATTCAGCAATACCATTGATTTGCGTCATGAATTTTGGCTTGCAATTGCAAACGCTTTGTCTGAAAGTGTTGATCTAATAGAAAATCAATATGCACATTTGTTGCCTCAAGAGTTTGATTATCACAAAATCAATGACTCTTCAAATGGTAAATGTATTATTGATCTGTTTATCGCATTGAATATAGATGTTGACGCTTACAATGAGAGTGCTTTTGAACAATTGACGTTGCAAAATTATTATAGAGAAAAATGGCTTGAATTGAAAAATAACTACAGAAATAAGTTTTTATGTTACAAAGCAGAACAACTGTTAAATGAGGGAAAGAAAAAATCAGAATTTGATATGATCAGAAAAAATTATGATTTTTATGAACCTATTATTGAAAATAGCATAAAAGTGAATATCGTTTCAATTTTTGAAAAATATGTTGACGTTCAATTGGAACTTTTGGATATTGCAGATGAGAACTATGATGCAATTTATTCCAAGTTACAGAGTGATAGCGCTATAGTATCGACTTCCCTTAACGAAAACAGTAGTCCAGCCAAAAATGAACCTTCTGACAATATTGTTATGTATCATTGAACAATGAAATTGCTGCGATAACTTCAGGTGAAACGGTTGTACCGAATTTATCAGCACCGGAACATCAATCCCACAAAAGAGGTCACGGTCATGGATCTGGGGGAACCGTTCCGAGAAACACAGCTATACTTAAAGAACGAGATGGTTTTATCGCCGAAAGCAAAGTGTACAACACTTTATTGAAAAAGATAGGGTCTTCGGGTTCGGTTGAATGGATTTCCGGCAATGGCGTACGCGCCGGGCAAACAAAAGAAAAAGATGGAGACGATTCTTGTGGTTACGATATTCGATATACCGATGCCGAAGGGAAATTACATTATGTTGAAGTTAAAGGCACTTCTTCAGGAAATTTGGAATTCATACTCACAAAAAACGAATTCAACTTTGCTCAGCAACATAAAGAACAGTATGAACTATGGTTTGTATTTATAGAAGACGGTAAAGCTGGCGAGCCTTATGAACTTGGAACGATATTCGTGTTTGATGACAACGAAGACTTCTTTCATAATCACAGGTTTACTGTTGAACAAACTGATTTTAAATTAAAAGCTAAAATAAATTGAATGCTTTTTAAGTATGCTATTAAAAGCATAGTAAAAAACGTAAGTTGAACTTCTGGTTCAACTTACGCTAATAGTGGTGCACCACGAAAAGCCGCAAGGCAATCACAGCAAACACCCTGCAAGAATTTGCAGGGTGTTTGCTTTACCGTATGGCGGGACTTGAACGAGCGGGAAAGCAAACAATCCATAAGAATTGTTTGCCCGCCCCGGCGTGATAGCGCAAGCAACTCTCAGCCGTGCGAAACGGATGTCAGCCCCAAACCGTACGCGCCTTTGCATTGCGAGCGCGGAGCAAGTCCCGTCCCGCGCACCATCGTCAAAGTGGCTGTTAGGCTACTAAACAGTAGGGAAAGAGAGCTGCACGAGGCTCTCTTTTCTTCTACCTCGAAAAGTTTGATAACACTTGATTTAGGCTACATTTTAGGCTACGTTCAGCGGATCACGACCAACTCGCGTAGCGCGCGACATCTATGGAATGAACGGGCTCGCCGCTCTTTTTGAGCCTTAGTATGGTCTCGAGATACATCTCGCCGGATTCGTAAAGATCCATTTTCACTCCTTTTGTGCGGGGCGGGTCACCTCGACGCCTTCACCCTCGCGATGAGCTGAGTCAGCGAATAGGTCGGGTCGGTGGAGTCCGTGCCCAGGTGCCAGAGCATCACGCCGCCCGCGCCGCAGTCTATGGCGTAAGCCGTCTTGTCACGGATGAGCTGCGGACCGTTGTAGTAGTTGCGGAGCGGAGGGAAGGAGTTCCCGTAGAGGTCGGTGTACGCCTCCACATATGAGTTCTCGAAGGGATAGAGTTCCTCCGCCACATCGTAGTAGTTGCCCCAATACGCCGCGCCGTCGATGGGACGGGAGTAGTACGGCAGCCCGAGGTTGAGGCGCGAAATGTCGAAGCCTTTGCTTTCGAATTTGCGCAGCTGCTCGTAGCACGCCGTGTAGAATGTCGAATGGTCTCCCCTCTTATCGAAACAGTCGTACGCCATGACCTCGACAAAGTCGAAGACCTCGAGGTCCTTCACGGTGAACATCGCGGGCGTGAGCTGCCAGTCGCATATGGCGGCTGTGAGCAGGATATCGCCGGGCAGCGCGTCCACCGCGGCGCGCATACCCGCGAGAAATTCCTCGTAGACGGTGTAGGACTTGAGTTTGTGCGGATACTCGTAGTCGAAGGACACTCCGTCGAGACCGTACTTTTTGACGACGGCGACGATGCCCGCGATAAGCTTGTCCTTATGTTCGCCCATCGCCTCGTTATGCCTGTCCTCTATCTCCAGCCCGTCGCCGGTCAGATCCTTGTTGCCGAGGAAGGTGACGATGAGTTTGCCGTCGGGATTGGCTTCGCGCATCTTTTCCACGGCAAGCGCGAACGCCTCTTCGCCGTCCATTTTCTCGCCGCTTTTCAGGGTTATGTCGTCAAAGACTATGTCGGAGACCGAGGTGAAGTAGATGTTGCCGATGAGATTGAGATGCGTCGCCGCGTCGAGATTGGCATTATGCTCCTCGCCCATCGCGACCGCCGACTCCACCGTCACATACCCCATAATGCGGAAGTCGTCCTCGGGATCGGTGCCCGAAATGTTGTACGCCTCCACCGACTTCATCTGCCACAGCTTCTCGCAGGACAGCACCTCTATGCGAAGTTTGCTCAGCGTTATCTCGTCAAAGGAACAGTAGCGGTAGCCGCCGATGTAGTCGTTGCCGTAAAAGGGCTCCTCTGAGTCGTCGGCGTAAAGCCTGAACGAAGTCACCGCGTCCCGCACTTCCTTGAGCACGAGAGTGTTGACGGTCACCTGCCTGCCGAAATCGTAAACGGCGCTCTCCCCCGCCGTGCCGCGCTTGACCTCGAACTTCCCGTCCGCGGCAAGATCCTCGAACCTGTCCGCTATGGCATCGGGTGTCGCGTTGCACGCCGTGAGCGCGAACGCCACCGTGCATACAACCGCCGCCATCAGCAGAACGATCACTGCTTTTCTCATATCCCCTCCGCGCCCGCGGCTCCCCGCAAGCAAACCTCCCCACTCCCGCGGGGTAAATCAATCATACCACACTCCCGCCCCGCTTTCAAGCCTCATCCCGCCGCTCCCCGCGGCAATAAAAACTCATCATCAGGCGCTTATATTGCTCGCCATACAAAGTGCTCGGTAAAGATCGCGCGGCGCTCTATAGCTGTTCCCGCGCACCACGAAAAACCGACGGACGAAAGCCGTCGGTTTTTTGATTTGCAATAAACGCCTCTCCGCTTTGCGCTTCGGGCGGCAGACCGTCAAAATTGCGCGAATGGAAAAATTACTTGCCGTTTTTCTGCGCGATGAAGTTGTCCAGTTTTTTCCTTTCGAGCGCCCAGTATATGCTGCGGACGGGCGGGCAGATTGCGAAAAGCACCTGCGCGAAAGAGAACAGTTTGCAGGGATTCACATACTTGCGCTTGTGCTGAAGTCCGCGCACCATGGCTTTGGCGACATGCTTGGAATTTTGCACGGGGAAAGGCTTTTGTGTGATGACTTTGTCCTGACCTTCGACGGCAGCTTTGAAGAAATTGGTGTTGGTCGCCACGGGATAGAGACATGTCATCCTGATGTTCTTGGGCATTTCGGTGCGGAGCGCCTGCTGGAAGCCCTGCACGGCGAACTTGGACGAACTGTACAGCGCGTAGCCGGGCATACCCATCTTGCCGATGGCGGAGACGGTCATCGCGAACTGACCTTCCCTGCCTCCGAGATACTCCCTGAATTTCTGGTAGGAATAAATGGGCGAATAGACATTGGTCTTGAAGATGTGCTCTATTCTCTCCCAGTTGACATAATCGAAAGCCTCGTAGTACGGGAATCCCGCATTGGCGTAGAAGATGTCGATACCGCCGAGCGCCTCGACCGCCTTGTCGAAGATGGAATCCACGCCCTCCGCCGAAGAGACATCGCACACCATAGGCACGACTTTGGCGGCGTCGAACTTGACGATATTGTCGGTGTGCAGGTCGACGGCAAGTATCTTGTTGTCGCCCTCGACGAGCAGTTTGAGCACCTCGAGACCTATGCCGCTGTTGGCGCCGGTGAGCACTATCCTTTTGCCGTTAATCATATTTTATATCCCCCGGTTATGTATTTCATCTTTCGGTTTTGTCACTCGCAGAAAATGCGGAGCAGATTGCGCGAAGCCTCGCGCAGGTTGTCCAGCGAGCCGGAATTGTCTATCGTGCGGGTGGCGACGCGGCGCAGGCTGTATATGGGTTTCTGCGCGCGCATAATGGCTTTTGCCCGCGCGGAATCGATGCCGCGTTGTTCCAGCCGTTTGACCCTGAGACGCCTGGGCGTGACGACGAGAATGATCTCGTCGAACATCGTCGCCATACCGCTCTCCAGGACGAGAGGCAACTCTACGACGAGCGGGTCGGCGTCGCACTCGGCGACTTTCTTTGCGATTTCGGGATGAGCCACGGCATTCAGGGCCTCCCTTTTCTTTTTGTCGGAAAAGACCGCGGCGGCAAGACGGGCTTTGTCCACCACGCCGCACACCACGCAATCGGGGAAAATCCTCGCCACCTTTTCGACATACTGCGGGTTCTTCAGCAGTTCGGCGTTTATTTCGTCGGCGGAAAGAGCCGCGATACCCATCTCGCGCGCCACCTTCAACACTTCGGTCTTGCCGCTGCCGACCCCGCCAATAATTGCGATATGCATACTCATTTCAGGTCGCCCCAACGCTTTGCCGCGTTGGTGTCCACGATGAGCGGGACCCTGAGGGCGACCGCTTTCTCCATCTCCTCTTTCAAAATTTTCACGACTTCGTCGGCTTCGGCTTCGGGAGTGTCGACGACGAGTTCGTCGTGTATCTGCAAAATCATTTTCGCCCGCATATTTTCGAGGCGTTTGTGCACCGCCAGCATAGCCACCTTGACTATCTCCGCCGCCGTGCCCTGGAGGGGGGTGTTCATCGCCATTCTTTCCGCCGCCGTACGCAGGTGATAGTTGGACGAATTTATCTCGGAGAGCGCCCTCTTCCTGCCGAACAGCGTGCGTGCGAATCCCGTCTCGCGGGCGGAAGATATACATTCGTCGAGATACGCCCTGACGGCGGGGTGCGCCGAGAAATACTTGTCGATGAACTCTTTGGCTTTGTATTTGGGTATTGCGAGGTTTTCGGCAAGCCCGAAGTCGCTCATACCGTATATAATGCCGAAATTGACGGCTTTGGCGTCCCTGCGTTCCGCGGGAGTGACCTCGGACACGGGGATTCCCAGAATGTTGGCGGCGGTCAGAGCGTGAATGTCGTTGCCGTCGACGAACGCCTTCACCAGATTCTCATCGCCGCTGAAATGCGCCAGAAGCCTGAGTTCTATCTGCGAATAATCCGCCGACACCAGCACGCACCCCTCGGAAGCCGTGAACGCCGACTTGACATCGCGGGCCTCCTCGCCGCGTACGGGAATGTTCTGCAGATTGGGTCCCGTGGAACTCAGCCTGCCCGTCGCAGTGACGCACTGATTGAACTCGGTGTGAATCCTGCCGTGCGTGACGAGGGGTTGCATACCCGTGACATAAGTGCCGAGCAGTTTGGAATAATGCCGCCAGTCGAGAATCATACCGACGACGGGGTGGTCGGCGGCGATAGCCGAAAGGGTCTCCTCTCCGACGGACCAGCCCGTCTTGGTCTTTTTGCCGTGACGAAGCCCCAGTTTGTCGAAAAGTATCTCGCCGAGCTGTTTGGGCGAGGCTATGTTGAACGACTGCCCCGCCAGCGCGAAAATCTCGTCGGACAGCCGCGCGAGTTTGTCCTCGTACTTGACTTTGAGCGCGGCGAGAGTGTCGGAGTCCACGCAAACGCCCCTCTTTTCCATATCCGCAAGCACGGGCACGAGCGGCTGTTCGATGTCGTAGAACACCTTCTCCAGCCCCTGTTCACGAAGACTTGCCCTCGCTTCTTCGGCGAAACGGAACAATTCCGCCGCCCCCGCGCCTTCGCCCGTCCCGCCGATGACGGCGTCGAGCGATTTTATGGGCGCGCTGCCGCGGATGAGGTGCGCGGCAATCATTGCGTCGAAGAAATCGCCGCCCGAAAAACCGTATTTCTTTATCAGGCGTTTGCAATCGTAACAGACCGTATTGCCGCCCGCCGCGACTCGCGCGAGCGTCTCCGCCGCCGCCTGATAATCCATGCCGCCGCCGAAAAGGTCGACGGCGCAATCGGCTTTGTATTCCGTCTTTCCGTCGCAGGAGAAAGTTATCTCGTCGCCTATCACGACGGCGACCTCTCCGCCCGAAACGGCTTTGCGTATATCCTCGGCGGACGAGACGACCACCGTCTCTTTCTCCGCCGCGGGGAGGACGGGCGTCTGCTCGCCGCCCGAGAATGTCATGCGCGGAATGAGCGAATTGAGTTCGTATTCGGCAAGGCGCGCACGCACTTCGGGAGAATACACATTCTCGAAGAGCAAGTCGTCCGCCGTGACATCGAGGGGCACATCGGTGACAATGGTGGCGAGTTTTCTGGACAGCTCGGCAACCTCGCGGCTGGCGCGGAGCGTCTCGCCGAGTTTGCCCTTGACCTCGTCGGCGTGTTCGAGCACTCCGTCGAGCGTGCCGTAGGAGTCGAGCAACTGCTTCGCCGTCTTTTCTCCCACGCCCGCAACGCCGGGGATGTTGTCGCTCGGGTCGCCGCGCAGCGCCTTGTAATCGATGAAAGTGGCGGGCGTGAAACCGTCCTCGGCAAGGCGCGCCAGGTCGTAGACCTCTATGTCGGTCACCCCTTTGACGGTGCGGAAAACGCGCGTCGTCTCGGAGACCAACTGCAGGCTGTCGCGGTCGCCCGTCAGCACTATGCACTCGCCGTCCATGGTGCGGGAAAGCGTGCCCAGCACATCGTCGGCTTCGTAGCCCTCCCTGCTCACGCACCGCACTCCCATAAGAGCGAGCAAATCCTTTATGGGCTGGAACTGCACGGCGAGTTCCTCGTCCATGGGACGGCGCGTGCCCTTATACTGCGGATACATCTCGTGGCGGAAGGTGGGACCTTTGAGGTCGAACGCCGCGGCGATGTGAGTGGGTCGCTGTTCCTTGACGATTTTCAGAAAAAGGTTTACGAAACCGAAAATCGCGCCCGTGTACTGCCCTTTGGAACTTTTGAGGTTGGGCAGCGCGTGGTAGGCGCGATGAATGAGGCTGTTGGCGTCGATGAGCAGGAACTTCCGAGCCATTATTTCTCCGTGACGCCGTCGGACGGCGCGGCAACTCCGTCAAGCACGGCGACGGCGTCGCGGTAACCGAGTTGCTTGAGATTTTCTATCCGCTCGGGCGAGAACGCCATGGCGCGCCCGAGGTCGTCCGACGGAGCGATATATGTTATGTCGAGGTCGGACCTTTCCATTCTGCGTTTGGGCTCTTTGGACAGCGGATGAGTGCGGACGACCACCAGTTTTTCCCAGCCGGCGCGGGCGATGAGATTTATGGGCAGGTTATCGTAAACGCCGCCGTCGATATACTTTTTACCGTCTATGCTTATGGGCGGGAAAATGGGGAAACACGCCGACGCGATGATGTAATCGACCAGTTTACCCTCGGGGATGTCCTTTTTCATGGCCTCGACCGCCTTCATATCGGAAAGATTGTAGGCAACCAGACCGAAATCCATACCGCTGTTGCGAATGGCGGACTCGTCGAGGTTCTTGCGGACGAACGCTAGCCCCTTTTCGTAGGACTCGCGTATGATGTCACGCGCCTTGAGCAATTTCTTGCCCGTGGCGATAATGCGGTCGAGGTCGAAATCCTTCTGTCTGAAATTGGCAACGGTGTCGCTGTCGAAATCGAAAATGGGGCAATCCTTGGTCTCTTCCCAGTATCTTTCGAGGTCGTCGATACCCTGCGAAACCAACACGGCGCCGTTGAGCGCGCCTATGGAAGTGCCCGTCACCGCACCGAAAGAATACCCGCGCTCGTAAAGCGCTATGAGTGCGCCGAGCTCGTAAGCACCCTTGACTCCGCCGCCTTCCAGAACAAGACCCGTAACTTTTTGCGACATACTCTCTCCGTCTTGAAAAAATTCCCTTGCAACGCAGCGGAAACGCACTTCCGCCGCGGTTTTCCACACTAAATACTAATCGAAAACCCCCGTGATGTCAAGCGCGTGGGCGTGCGCCGCGCGCGCAGGCCGCCACCGCCGCGGCGACAGCGGGCGCAATCCGTTTGTCGAAAGCGCGCGGAAGAATGTATTCCTCGTTCAATTCCCCGTCGGACACCAGCCCCGCTATGGCGCGCGCCGCCGCAATCTGCATTTCGGCGGTTATGTCCTTCGCGCGCGCGTCCAGCGCGCCGCGGAATATCCCGGGGAACGCCAGCACATTGTTTATCTGGTTGGGGTAATCGCTCCTGCCCGTTGCCACCACTCTCGCCCCCGCCGCCTTGGCGAGGTCGGGCATAATCTCGGGCGAAGGATTTGCCATGGCGAACACCACGGCGCCCTTTGCCATGGCGCGCACATCGTCGGGCTTGAGCACATCCTTGACGCTGACCCCGACGAACACATCCGCGCCCCTGACGGCGTCGGAAAGGACGCCTTTCACCCCGCGCGGATTGGTGCGCGCGGCAAGGTCTCTCTGCACTTCGTTGAAGACCTCGCCCTCTCTTTCCAGCACCCCCGCTCTGTCGCATACGACAATGTCACGCGCTCCGAGCGAAAGCAGGAATTCCGTTATGGCAACGCCTGCGCTTCCCGCGCCGTTTATAACAATACGCGCAGTTGACAAGTCTTTTTCGACCACTTTAAGTGCGTTTATCAGCGCAGCAGCCAACACAACCGCGGTGCCGTGCTGGTCGTCGTGAAAGACCGGGATGTCCACTTCTTCCTTGAGTCGTCTCTCTATCTCGAAGCACCTCGGCGCGGAGATGTCCTCGAGATTTATGCCGCCGTAGGTCGGCGCAATGTTTTTCACCGTGGCGATGATTTCCTCGGTGTCCTGAGTGGCTAGACACACGGGCACGGCGTCTATCCCCGCGAACTCGCGGAAGAGCACGCACTTGCCTTCCATGACGGGCATGCCCGCCAACGCGCCTATATTGCCCAGTCCCAGCACCGCGCTGCCGTCGGTGACCACCGCCACGCTGTTCCACTTGCGCGTGAGCGCATAGGCCTCCTCGGGGTTATCCTTGATGGCGAGACAAGGCGCCGCGACGCCTGGTGTGTACGCAAGGGAAAGCTCCTCCGCGCTGCCCACGGTCGCCCGTGAAACGACTTCGAGTTTGCCTTTCCACTCGCGGTGCTTCTTAAGTGATTCTTTCATATAGTCCATAGGTTAAGATTATTATAATCGCGCGCGCAAATCAAGTTAATGGAGCAAATCCTTGAAAAAATGCGGCGGGCGGGATATAATCGGCGTATGAGAGAAATTGCTTTCGACACCGTTGTCAGCGCGGCGGAGGAGTGCGTCAAAGCCTGTCTCCGTCTCGACCCCGCCGCAGAGCGCGCTCTCCGCGCGGCGCTTGCCCGCGAGGACAATCCCAACGCGGCTTTCGCTTTGTCCACCCTTCTCGAAAACGCTTCCGTCGCCCAAAATGAAGGGCTGACGCTCTGTCAGGACACGGGAATGGCGGTATTTTTCGTGCGGCTGGGTCAGGACGCGCACATCACGGGCGGACTGCTCGAGGAAGCCGTGAACGAAGGCGTACGCAGGGGCTACCGCCGTTACGGTTGCCGCGCCAGCGTGCTCGACCCCGTCACCCGCGTGAATACTGGCGACAACACACCCGCGATAATCCACATCGAGACGACCGCAGGCGACAAAATCGAATTGGATTTCCTGCCCAAAGGTTTCGGCAGCGAAAATATGACGCGGCTTTATATGCTCACTCCGTCAGCGGGGCTTGACGGCGTGGTCGACGCCGTGGTCGACGCCGTAAAGACCGCGGGAAGCAAACCCTGCCCGCCCGTCATCGTCGGCGTGGGCATAGGCGGCACATCCGAAAAGGCCGCGGAAATAGCAAAACGCCAGCACCTCCGCGATGTGGGCGTTCCCTCTTCCGACAAGGACCTCGCCGCCCTCGAACGGAAATGTCTGGAGCGCATAAACGCCCTCGGAATAGGCGTGCAGGGCTTCGGCGGCGCCAACACCGCTCTCGCCGTGCATATAGGCAAACACCCCACGCACATCACCGCCCTGCCCGTTGCGGTCAACATTCAATGCAACGCCGTACGCAAGGCGCATGCCGTCGTCTGACGGCAGTCGCCCCCCCCCACAGGAGGAACACGGAATATGAACGGTTTCGTTTCAATCACCCTGCCGCTCGACCGCGCCGCCGCCGCTTCCCTGAAAGCCGGCGACAAGGTGCTGATTTCGGGCGTGCTGTACACGGGACGCGACGCGGCGCACAAGCGTTTCCGCGCCTGCCTGGAAAACGGCGAACCTCTCCCCGTCGACCTTAAAGGACAGACCGTCTACTATGTGGGCCCCTGCTTTGCCGAAAACGGCACTCCGACGGGCGCAGGTCCCACCACCTCGGCGCGTATGGATGTCTACGCCCCCGCCCTCTACGACATCGGGCTGGCGGCGACAATCGGCAAGGGCGACCGTTCGCCCGCCGTCTACGAAGCCGTCAAGCGCAACGGCGGCGTGTATTTCTGCGCCATAGGCGGCGCGGGCGCGCTGTACGCCAAAGCCATAGAGAAATGCTCCGTGGCGGCTTATCCCGACCTCGGCACGGAAGCCGTGTTCGAGATGACGGTGAAAGACTTCCCTGCCGTCGTCGGCATAGACAGCCGCGGCGATTCCGTCTTCGGCAACCGCTGACGACGACAGCCGCCGACAACCGCCGACCGCAAGTCACATCCGCCTATCCCGGCGACAACAAAAACCGTCCGCCGCTTTGGCAACCGACTTCGACAGCCGCCCCCAAATCAGTCGCAACAAATAAAACAAACCAAACGACAAAGCAAACGAAAGGCGTCCCGAAGGACGCCTTTGTCGTTGTTCCGATGTTACGCCGCGCGCATTGCGCGCACCCCGTCAAAGAATTTGCCAGGAGAAAGCGTCCTCGGCGATTATCGCGTCTTCGGACTGGCTTATGCCCGACACATCCTGCAGGTTCATGCAGTTGTAGAACGCCATGCTGCCGACACTCGTTATGTTGCCCGCGAAGGTGGTGGTGACCGAAGTGAGGTTCTCGCAATCGTAGAAGCCCTGCGCTTCGATTGTGACCGCGTTGCCGAGCGCGGCGGTGGCGATACCGCTGCCGTAGAAGGCGCCCGTCCTGATGACGGTGACCGCGGTCGCCGAAAGGTCGATTGCTCCGAGTGCTGTCGTGCCCTTGAAGGCATACCTGCCTATCGAGGACAGCGCGGTGGCTTCGGAGAGATACACCGTGTTGAGGCTGGCGCAATTCTCGAACGCGCTCTCGCCTATGCTCTTTATGCTCGCGGGAATCATTATCGACGTGAGATGTCCGCCTTTGAACGCCGAGTCGCCTATTGCCACGACGTCGATTGTGCCGAGCACGTTTCCGTCCGCGTCGGTGTAGACATATTCCGCGGGTATTGCGACTGCGACGGTGCCTGCGCCGCTGTAGCCGGTGACGATGACGCCGACGGCGTTATCGGGTTTGCTTGCCCAGTCGCCCACCTCGATGACCGTCTTGCCGTCAATGCCGAGAATGATTTCGCCCGCCGCGTCGACATACGCAAAGGTGAAATCGGTCTGCGCAGTGGCGTCGACGAAATAGACGAACTGCATTTCCAGTCTCACGTCGTCCTTGTTGTAGACGACGGTGGCGGTCCTCTCGCCGTAGGTCAGGGTGCTGAAGCCCGTCACGGTGACATAGCCGCTGCCGAAAGTCACGGATTCCGTGGTGAAGTCATCGTTGTAATGCACGGTGAACCTGATTTTCTCGTTGTAGGTCTGAAGCGCCGTGTTGAGGCTGGCGTGATAACGGTTCTCGGAGTCGAGCGCCATATTGTCGGCAAGCTCGATGTCATCGGGCACGGGCTCTTTGACTTCGTACTTGAAAGTGACCTCGCCGGTGGATGTCACCTTTGACGACGCATAATTCTGCTTGGTGTAGGAGAAGGTCAGCGTGCCGTCATTCGCGTTCACGGCGAGTTTGACGGAATTGGCGTAGTTGGCTATGGGATACTCTTCCACCGCGCCGTTGGTGTAAGTGACCACCAGCGTCAGTTGCTTGATGTAGTAGTTGCGCGTGGTGATGTCGCCGTAGGTGGAATAGAGCCCGATGACATCGTCGGCGGCAAAGAACGCTTCGTCGGGGTCTTTGAGCCCGAGCTGCGCGATACCGGCGTAGATGACATAGTTGAAATCGACGCTCACGCCGCTCGCGGGGATGAGGTCGGCGGCGACGGTGCTGTTGGCGGCGGAAACGACCAGCACGCCGGGATAACCGTCCGTGGCGGTGCCGCCCTGCGCGCCTTCCCTGGCGGCTTCGAAACTGTCGTTGACGGCGGACTGCGCAATGACGAAGTCCTCGGTGGTGGACAGACCGTCGTTACGCCTGACGGTCACTGCGTCGAATATGCTGTAATTGCCGTTCTCGGCAAACACGGTATTGCCCGCGGGGTCGTTGTTCCACGCCTTGGCGGCGGCAAAGAAATCGATATTGCCGTCGGCGG
Source organism: uncultured Clostridia bacterium (assembly GCA_944360115.1). Taxonomy (GTDB): domain Bacteria; phylum Bacillota; class Clostridia; order Christensenellales; family CAG-917; genus Limadaptatus. The sequence goes on along the minus strand of CALVTH010000022.1, from coordinate 9,578 downwards.
CGGTGACGAAGATGTCGGGCAGTTTGTTGCTGCTGACTTCTATGGAAGTGACCTGCACGGCGAACGCCTTATTGTTGTTTTTCAGCCAGTTCCACATCGCCGCGCTGTCGCCCGCGAAGAGGTCGTTGTAGATTCTCGCGGTGGTCATACCGCCCGTACCCGAAGTGGTGGGATCGGGATAATATTCCACATAAATGCCGCCCGTCCAGTTGGTGAAGGCGTTGACCTCCGCCGTGAACGCTATTTCGGCGGCGGATTCCTTCGCGCGCACGGTGACATTGAGTTTGCCCGCGTTCTTGAACGCGTTCTCTTTTATGGTGGTCAGCTTGGAGCCGACGGGGATGATGAGGTTGCTGAGCCCCGCATTTGCAAAAGCCGAAGTGTTGATTGTCACGACATCGGCGGGCAAAGTGACCTGCTTCGCCGTACCCCTGTATTTTATGAGAATTCCGTTGACGACGAAGAATCCGTTCTTGTCGGTGTTGCTTGCGATGAACTTGTCGCTGAACGCGTTCTCGCCGATATAGACCATCTTGCTCTCGTCGAAAGTCAACGACACGAGGTTGGGAGCATCCTTGAACGCGCCGCCCGCGATGACCGTCGTGCCCGTCGCGGTGAGGTTGAGCGACTCCTCGTCGCCGGTGTAACGGTAAAGCGCATTGCCTATCGTCAAAAAAGCGTCGTCGGTGTTGCCGTCGACGAAACTTTCAAGCCCGATGTCGGCGCCGAGATATTCCATGGAAGTCGTGGCGGTGACAATCTCGAAGGGAACGCTGACCGCGACGAACGCGCCGTCGGCAATACCTTTGAGTTCGTCGGGCAGAATGACTTTTGCGAGTCTGGTGTCGTTGAACGCGCCGCCCGCGATGTAGTTGAAGTCCGCGCCGCTGAGGTCGAGAACGCCCGTGCCGTCGGAGGCGGGAGCGGCAATCACAAGCACATTGCCGACGATGAGGTGACCGCTCTTGTAGGGATTGTACCCGATACCGTCGAACGCGCCGGCGGCAATGTAAGTGAGACTGCCGCCTCCTTCGGGCGACCTGATTTCGGTGAGTGCCACGCAACCGTTGAAGGCGCCCGCGCCGATGTATTCGAGGTTGACCGCCGAGCTGAGGTCGAGCACGGTCACCATGGCCTTGCCGGCAGCGGCGTTGTCGTTGATACGGGTGACGGGAACGCCCTTGTACTCGGCGGGCACATAGAGGAGCGTCGCGGAAGCGTCCTTGACGCCGCTTATGGCATAGGTGCCGTCGATGAGCATCTCGAACTCGTAGGTGTTGTCATAGTAGGCGTCGTCGATGTTGGCGACATCGGGAGTCCAGCTTGCCAGCAGGGAAAGCGCCCCCGTGATGTCGGCGGTGACATCGTACTCTTCGCCGCTGCCCTTGGCGTAAATGCCGCCGAACTCGTAACCGCTTCTGACGAGCACGGCGGAAGACGCGTCGAACAGATCGGCAAGCGCCACCCTCTTGGTGATCGTGCCGTCCGCGGCGACCTTGATGTCGGCATAGAATTCGTCGAGGCTCTTGCCGTACTCAATGCCCTTGAAGGTCAGGGTGTTGAGTTTGCCGTCGCCCGTGAAAGTGGATTCGGATTCGACGCGGGTCAGTCCTTCGACGGAGTCCACGACATAGTCGGAACCGATTGCGCCGCTGCCGAGCGTCAGCGTGACATCGAAGGTCTTTTTCTCCCAGTATGCGGTGACAACGGTGTCGGCGTAGATACGCTCGCCGTTGAATATGAACTGCGTGCCGTCGGCTTTCTTCCAAAACTTGAGCTGATAGTTGGCGCTGGAATAATCGGACGCCGTCCTTATGTCGGAGACGAGCGAGCCGGCCACGACGGACACGACGACATCGTTGCGTTCCGCGGCGGTGTCATAGGTCCAGACGATGTCGTCGGGCGCGTTCACCGCGAAGGTGAACTCGACGACGGGGTTCTTGGTGTCGGAATATACGGCGGTGAGAGTGACGGACTCCGAAACGGTGAGCGTGTCGCAGACCGTAACGCCGGGATCTGCGGCAGTCCCTGCGGGAGCGAATATGGCCGCCTGGTTTGCAATGGTGAAATGCGAGAGGTACTTGGTGACGGTGACGCCGCCGTCGATGTAGGAATAGGACGAAGGAATGTTGTACTTGCTGAGGAAGGTGCTGCCGTAGGAGAGAGTCGAGCCCTCTTTCGCGGCTTTGACGACGGAAGCGCCGGAGCCGTCCGCGGCCTTGTAGTTCACCGTGACATTATGGGTTGCGACGGGATAATCCTTGAGGAAGACCTTCGTCGTGCCCTTGACGGTCTCCCCGTCGACGGTGGCGACAACCGTGATGAGGTGGGTGCCCGCCGTGCGGAGAAGTTCGAGGTCCTGGTCGCCGTTCAGGAGCACATCGCCCGAAGCCGTGAAGACCTCTCCCTCGGTATCCTTTCTGTCGCGGAAGGAAGAGGATATGATCTCACCCGTAAGCGAGTTCTTGCGCACAACCTGCTCGACGACGGAATAGGTTATGTCATCGACGGAAAATTCGTCGACGAACGCCTTCGCCATATTCGACGTGGGGTTGCTGACATTGAGATAACACGGCGTAACCGTAACCGTCTCGGTGGTGCCATCCGTCCCCGTGCCGCCGGAAGTGCCGCCTTGCGTACCCGACGGGTCGCAAGCCACAAGTGCCGTCGCGACGAACAGCACAAGAAGCACCGCGATGATGATTGTCACTCTGCGTTTCATAATTCCCCGTACCTCCGTATGCGCGTGCGCGTTGCGCCGCGCGTACAATTATACACGATTACTATAGCATACCCTTTCCACTCCGTAAATACCCTAATTTTGAAATAAACCTTAGTTACGCCGGTTTAATGGGCACGGCAACTTTCGCAAAAACGCCAAACGGCACGCCCTTCCGAGGCAAAACGAATTTTTCTTTCTGCGTTACAAAAACGCAAAACCCGCACTTTATCGTAACAAAATGCGGATTAAAAGTATATTTATGCGGATTTTTATCTGCGGCGACGCATCTGTTCGACCGCTCGCCTCAACGCGACTTGCGTGTTATTTACGGATGTTTTTGTTGATTTCTTCTATGGCAAGGACGAATTTGGTCGAAGCCTTGTCCTCCGCGAACATCATTCTGTAGGTGTGTTTCTCGTCGTAAAGGTCGAGGGAATCGCCGGGGATGTTCGCCACCGTGACGAAGTTGCGTACGGGGAATGACAACGCCAGGAACTCGGGTTCGACGGGTTCGGTGTCTGTGTCGTCGGCGGATATGCGGTAATCCATTGCCGAGACATGGTATGCGCTGTCCACCTTCACGGGACGGCGGGTGAGGGTCGAAGCGAAGGACAGAGTCTCGCGCGTCATTCTGAGTGTGCCCGCCGTCACGAAACGGTAGCCGTTGCGTTTGGTGTTCTCGACGAAAAGATTGACGGGCTTTTCAAGGACGAAATCGGAGTCGGCAACCTCTTTTTCCACCTCGCCTTTCTGCCACTCGAACCATTCGTCGATACGCGCGGGACACTCCGCGGTCTCCCCTCTCGGTTCGATGACGCCCCTGTCGGTGTATTCCGCCTCGAAGCCGCACTTGCGGCAGAAAATTCTGCCGCCCTCGGTCGCGGTCGAAAAGTCCTCTCCGCATACGGGGCACTTGTAAAGCAGTCTTTCCAGCCCCTCGGCAAGCCGTTTTCCGCGGTAACGCATACCGTTTTCCGTCTGCCAGATATGCTCGTTGTGCGCAAGCGCGCCCTCGATTCTCTCCATTATTTCGGCTGTGGACATGGATTTAACCTCGTCCGCCGTCATAATCATGTCCAGGTTGCACTCCACCCTGTTGCGGCGTATCCCCGACGCCCATTTCGGCAGGGTCAGACCGCTGCCTTTGAGCACGCTTGCCCCCACGGGACACCCCAGCCACTTGACGAGTTTGGCAATGGAAAACGCAATGGGGCCGGTCTTGCCCTCGGCGCTCACTTTGCCCTCGGGGCACATAATGACGGAAATGCCTGCGTCGATATTGCGCTTGATGTTCTTTATGCAGGTGTAATCTGCATAGAACTGTTTTTTGGTTATGGCGTGATAGCCCTGTATGAGCGTGGCGAAAAACGGCATGGAATACATCATACTCTCAGCCACGACGAAATTGACTTTTTTGCCGAAAAACGGAGTGGCGAAATAGGCGAAATCTATTGTGGACAGATGGTTGGAAAGGAGCAACATTGCGCCTTTCTTTTTCTGCTCCCTGAAAGCCGCGGACATTCTGGTCTTTGCGCGCACATAAAGCCGAATCATACAGCACGCCCACATAAGCACCAGATAGTGCCTGAGGGAAAACATACTTTTCATCTCTTTGCGGCGCTCCTTGCGCGCCGCGCGCTCTTCCTTCTTTGCGGACTTTGCGGACGACTGTGTGCGAAATTGACCCATACGACGATTATACTACACATCGCCGTCGATGTCATCACAATATTTCGCCCGCCCGCGCTCCCGCGGGCGGTCTCTGTCGGCACCCACCGCGCGGCTTCCGTCGCTTCACGACGCGCGGCGACGGAGAAGCTCCGCCCGCCCCGTCCTGCGCGGTCTCAGCCGAAAATCTCGGCGGTCAGCCTGTCGGCGATGTTCTCCGTCACCGAAAAGTCCATAGCCGCGACGAAGAATTCCTCGACGGCGAGGTGCGCTTCCCTTGCCGACGACAACGCGCTGACGGCAAGCCGCACCTCCTCGCGCTCGCGAGCCGCCCAGAACTCCGTCACGCCCGCCGCGTCGCGTTCGCAGGCGGAAATGTCTATTGCCGTCGCCGCGGTGACGAAAGGACCCGCGTCGGCCGTAAAAGCGTCATCGCCCACGACAAACCCCGTCACCCCTTCGCCCGTCAGCGGATTGCGCAGCGCCACATCTGCGCCGACAAGCCCCATAAGTTCCTCAAGATAAATCTCTGCCCCCGACGCGCTGCCCTTCACGAAATGCACTCTCTTTGCGATGAGATGTTCGTGGTACGACACATCTCCGTCGGGTGTAATCGCCCGCGAGAATCTCACGCGCGGCGCGCCGCGCCCCGCCGTCGCCGCGCCCTTTCCGTCCTCGAAACGGAGCGCGTCTGCCGCCGCCATACGCCGTATCGCGGCGATGTCCGCGTGCCTCGAGTACACCTCGGTTTTCTTGAGATAATGACCGTAAGCGGACTTTAAGTGTTTATATGCGCTCTCATAACATCCTTTTTTGACGGAAAGCAAATCCGCGATTTCTTTGGCGTGCGGCAGCAGTTTTTCCCGCGAAAGGGCGCGCGCCATATCCTCTATGCGGTCGCGTATGACGGGCAAGGACGCCTCGACGGCGTGCGGCGAAGTGGCGTCCGCCACCACCGTGTCGAGGTCCTTTATATACACGCCGTCGGCGCTCGACGGGTCGCCCGAACACATCCACATCTCCGTGTCCATTCCCCTTTCGGCGGCTTCGCGCGCGATACGCTTCATGAGCGAACTCTTGCCCGTGCCGGGGCCGCCCTTGAGCAATATCGCCCTGTCCGCCCGCGCTATCTCCGCGTCGTGAAATCCCCTGAAACCGAAAGCCGTGTTGCCGCCAAGAAAATACTTTTCCATTTCGTCCTCCGCTTTCATCCTATGCCTGCCGCCGCGCCTTGCGACACCGGTGCGATTTTGCTTTCGTCGCCGTGTTTTGTCGGCACCTGTTGCGACTTTCGGCGCATAGGATACCGTATGGAGGCGGCTATGGCGCATTACATCGTTTACGAGACGGACGAAAGAACTTATTTCCTGAAAAGAATGTTGCGGGACAAAACCCCGAAGCGCGACACCCACATTTTCGCGCCCAATCTCACGCTGTCGGAAGCCGAACTGACGGGCGTCGGCGGCGGCGACGAACTGGTGTGCGGCAAACTCGACGAAAGCGCCAGAGCCTACTGCGCGGCGCGCGGCGTGAATGTGCGGTATATGTCGAAAGACGAGACTTTCGCGGCAGAAAACGCCCGCCTGACCGCCGAGGGTGCGCTCGGAATAATTCTCGAACACAGTATGCTGTCCCTTTCCGACATGAAGGTGCTGGTTGTGGGTTTCGGAAGAATAGGCGCGGCGCTCTGCCGTCTGCTGTCGGCGCTCGGCGTCGACTCCGATGTGGTCACCACGGCGTCTCCCCGCCCCGCTCGCGCCTTTGCCGCGGCGGTGTTCACGCCCGCCGAAGCCGATTTCGCCCGCTACGATGTCGTCGTAAACACCGTCCCCGAGAAAATTTTCTCGGACGAACAAGCCCTCTCCCTTCCCGCGGAAAGCGTGTATATAGACCTCGCTTCCCGTCCCGCCGTGGACCTCGAAATGCTGACGGGGCTGGGGCTCGACGCGGGTATCTATCCCGCGCTCCCCGCCAGATGTTGCCCCAAAAGCGCGGCGCGGGCAATGATGAATTTCGTCACGGAGGGAAAATTATGACCAAAATCGGACTCGCCGTAACGGGCTCTTTCTGCACCTTCCGCAATCTCCTCAAAGCCGTCGACGACCTGCTCGCGCACGACTTCGACATAACGCCCGTGTTCAGCTATAATGTGTCGTCTTTCGACACGCGCTTTTTCAAAGCCGAGGATTTCCGCCGCGAAATCGAGACCCGCACGGGCAAACACCCCATAACCACCATAGTGGAAGCCGAACCGATAGGCACTTCCATGGGGCTTGAACTTATGCTGGTTGCCCCCTGCACGGGCAACACGCTCGCAAAGATTGCGCACGGCATAACGGACACGCCCGTAACGATGGCGGTCAAGGCTCAACTCAGAAACAACCGTCCCGTGGTGCTGTCCATATCCTCGAACGACGCCCTCGGCGCCAACGCCAAAAACATAGGCGCGCTCCTGAACACCCGCAATGTCTACTTCGTGCCCTTCTCGCAGGACGCTCCCGAGAGCAAATCCAATTCGCTGATTGCGGACACCGCGCTCATCGTTCCCGCCTGCGAAGCGGCGCTCCGCGGCAAACAACTGGAACCTGTCATATTCTGACCGTCCCCGCTCGCCCCGTCGCGGCACTTCGTCGGTCTGCCACAGTCGCACACGGCGCGCGTTGCCACGCGTTCCCCGTCGTTCATCCGCGCGTCCGACACTTTTCCGAAGCCTGCAATCACATTTTCGGGCAAAAGAAAAACGCCGCATTGTGCGGCGTTTCCTGTTGCTGTTTTGTTATTACATCGCGTCCTTGACGCCTTGCTCGGTCCCCACGTAGACGATTTTGCCGATTCTCTTAATCGTCATTCCTTCATCGAGCCCCCACTCTTCTGCTTCCTCGACGGCTTTCTTAGCGTCTTCGGTCTTGGCGAACTTGGTCACGGTGACATAATCATAGTCGACATCCACTCCGCCGCCAATGGATACCTCGCCCTTAGAGCCGCGAACCACCCATTCTATCCCTTCCTCTTTGTCTTCCTCGCTGTCAAATACCTGGACAGTGTAACCGGCTTTATCGAGTTTCTTCTCGATGGACTCGGCGTTGCAAGCGGTCAGGCAGACTGCCACGATTGCGATAAGGGCCACGATTGCGACCAGTGCGATAACTTTCTTGCTCATAACAACCCTCCTAAGGTTTTGTGATGAACTCATTATACGGCAAAACCATACCGGTGTCAACATACGCGCACCCACTATTTCATATTCCGACGCAAATATATTGCCAATATTCTATTGTTTGTTTCCCGTATGCGCACACGGATTGACAACACGGCGACGCTCCGTTATAATAAACTCCGTAACGGGAGGACTGCTCATGAAAAAGAAAATCGTCGCCGTCGCGGCACTTATTATTATAATATGCGCGCTCGCCCTCGTGCTCAGCGCGTGCAACAATGTCAGAAGCATAGAAAGCCGCTTGCTCAAAGAGGGCTACGAAGTGGACGGCTCGTATCTCGGCGGCGAAGTCCTCGACCTGGACGAAGACGTCGCCATCGAAGGTCTGATGTGGTATCTCTCCGCAGGCAAGGAATCCGCCGAGGGCGACGGAGAGTATGTACAGGTCTATTCTTTCGACAAGAATTCGCAAGCCAAATCCGCGTTTGATTATTTCGAAGCCAATTTTAAAGGTTCCGAGGGCTACACCGTGAAAAAGAGCGGCAAGATCGTTGCGGTAGGCACCGTGAACGCAGTCAAAACGGCTCTGTAACCGTCCGCCCGCTTCCGGGTCTCACTCAAAACAATACAAACCGATACGACCGCCGAAACGGCGGTCTTTTTTTGCCGACCGCAACCCGTTTCGCTCACGCCGCCCCTTTGGGGCGCATATTGACAGTGTCCGCCCTTGCGGTTATACTGCCCTTAGAAAAGGGAGAGGGGGAACGCTATGAAAAACGATGACTGCGCAAGGGAAATCCTCGACGATACCGCCGCAACGCGGGAAAATGTCGTAGAACCGACGGAGAATACGGACTGCCGTTCACCGCAGAAAAAGAGAAGCAAACTGCGCGCACGCTGGGAGAAACTGTCGCCGACCTCGCGCAAAGGCATTTCAATCACGGCGATAGTGCTGTTATCGCTCCTGGGCGTGTATCTGCTGTTCAGTTTGGTGTCGTTCGGAGTGGTAGCGGCTTCCATAGAGGACGAACTCGCCTACTGGGAAGAATGGCAGGTGCGGCATATAGCCGAACTCGAAAAGTCCTACGCCGACGGCACCGCCCCCAAGATAGACGACGCGGATTTCTGCAATTTCGACCTGCAAGCCGCCCTCGACGACGGTATGCGCCTCAACGAACTGCGGTATCTCGCCACGCACAACAGTTACAAGCAGGCAATCAGCACGGAAACGCAGGTATTTTACGATTACGCCCTTTTCGGCGCCTGCAACGGACTTTACGATTATGTCTTCGACACCGTGACCGAGCAGCTCAACAACGGTATCCGCAGCATTGAAATCGACCTCTACAAGCATAAAACCGCGGACGGTTTCGATATAAAGATACTCCACAACTGTCTCACCGAAGCCTCATCGTCCATGGCGGATTTCGAACTTGGGCTGAAAGAACTCAGGATGTGGTCGGACTACAACGAAGGTCACCTGCCCGTTATAGTGCTCGTCGAGCCGAAGACATCGGGAATCGGCGACTTCGGCGCTATGGACTCCGAAGCCTTCACATACGCGTTTTCGCTTATGGAAACCATTCTCGGCGACAAACTGTACACCCCCGCCGACGCAATCGGAGACTATTCCACATTCGCGGAAATGCGTGCCGCAAACGATTATCCCGCCGTCAGAGATTTGACGGGCAAGTTCGTCTTCCTGCTGCACGAATTCAAAAAGAAAGACAGTTTCACTTCCCTCGACGAAACCCTGCTCAGCCAGAAGATGTTCTACACGGCGTACGCGTCGTCCCTGAGCAAAGGCAAAAGCGGCGTGTACGCCGACAATGTGCTTTTCGCCCTCGCCAACGAACCGAGCGACTCCGAACTTCTGGAATATGCTGTCGACAACAACTACATAGTAAGAACGCGCATTGACCTGCACCACATAGTCAGCGAAGAACGCCTGACTCAAGGGATTGAAAGCGGCGCCAACATAATGTCGAGCGATTATCCGCCCACGGCAAGCAACAGATACGACTATACGGC
>CALVTH010000021.1 GCA_944360115.1 uncultured Clostridia bacterium | reverse complement strand
AATAGCGCGGTTTTACGCTTTGCGGAGAACCTCCTTAAGCCTCAAATCCACGCGATGTTTCTCGTCTATCTTGATAACTTTGACGAGGACTATGTCGCCGACATTGACGACATCGGTGACTTTGTCGACGCGCTCTTTGCTGAGCTTGGAGATGTGGATCATTCCGTCTTTGCCGGGGGCAAAGTTGACGCTGGCACCGAACTGACCCTTGTCGTTCTCCATAATCTTGACGACTTTGCCTTCGTAGACATCGCCGACTTCGACATCGCGGACGATGTTTTCGACTATGGTGCGCGCCTTGCGGATGGCTTCGAGGTCGTTGGAAGCGATGAAGATGGTGCCTTCGTCGTTGATGTCGATCTTGACTCCGGTCTCTTCGATGATCTTGTTTATGGTCTTGCCGCCGCTGCCGATGACATCGCGAATCTTATCGGGGTCGATGGAGAAGGACACGATCTTGGGCGCCCAGACGCTGAGTTCGGGACGGGGTGCGGACAGGACATCCAGCATTTTGCCGAGGATGAACAGTCTGCCGATTCTCGCCTGCTCGAGGGCTTTGGTGAGAATCTCTTCGTCGATACCCTTGATTTTGATGTCCATCTGAATGGCGGTGATACCTTCGGAAGTGCCCGCCACCTTAAAGTCCATATCGCCGAGGAAGTCCTCGAGACCCTGAATGTCGCTGAGGACGGCAACCTTGTGATGTTCGGCGTCCTTGATAAGACCCATTGCGATACCGGCGACGGGAGCCTTGATGGGCACGCCCGCGTCCATAAGGGCGAGGGTGCTGCCGCAGACGGAAGCCTGCGAAGTGGAGCCGTTGGAGCTCAGGATTTCGCTGACCGTGCGGATTGCGTAGGGGAATTCCTCTTCGCTGGGAAGCACGGGCTCGAGAGCGCGCTCGGCAAGTGCGCCGTGACCGATTTCGCGTCTGCCGGGGCTGCGGAGGGGCTTGGCTTCGCCGGTGGAATAGCCGGGCATATTGTACTGGTGCATATACCTCTTGTAGAACTCGTCGTCGAGACCTTCGAGTTTCTGCACTTCGGAGATGGTGCCGAGAGTGGCGATGGTCATTGCCTGAGTCTGCCCTCTCGTGAACACCGCGGAACCGTGCACTCTGGGCAGCATACCGACCTCGCACCAGATGGGACGGATGTCGGTGAGCCCTCTGCCGTCGGGACGGACGCCGCCGCCGAGAATCTTGGCGCGGACCTTTTCTTTCTTGAGATAATAGAGGCTGTCGAGGATGAACTTGGTCTTCTTTGCGACATCCTCGAACTCACCGGCGAAGTGCGCGAGCACATCTTCGTTGAGGGCGTCTTCGCGCTTGTCGCGCTCGGAGCGGTCGAAAGTGTCGAGGACATAGTCCATCTTCTTGTCGGCGTAGGCACGCACCGCCGCGTCGATGTCCTCGGGAACGGTCTCGAGAGCGACATCCGCCTTGGGCTTGCCGACCTCGGCGACGATACCTTCGATGAAAGCGACGATTTTCTTGATTTCCTCGTGACCGAAGAGGATTGCGCCCAGCATTTCCTTTTCGGTGACGACATCGGCGCCCGCTTCAACCATCATTATGGCGTCCTTGGTGCCCGAAAGGCTGAGGTGCAGTTTGGACTTGGCGCGCTGCGCGCTGTCGGGGTTGATGACATACTCGCCGTCCACCATACCGACAACCACCGAGCCCGTGGGACCCGCGAAAGGTATGTCGGAAATGGACAACGCGATGGACGAACCCAGCATACCGAAAACTTCGGGCGGAATGTTGGTGTCGACGGACAGAACCGTGGCTACCACGGACACATCGTTGTACATTCCCTTGGGGAACAGGGGACGGATGGGACGGTCGATAAGGCGGCTGGTGAGGATGGCCTTGTCGGACGCTCTGCCCTCTCTCTTCTTGAAACCGCCGGGGATTTTGCCGACGGCGTACATCTTTTCCTCGTAGTCGACGCTGAGGGGGAAGTAATCCATGCCCTCGCGAGGCTCTTTCGCCATGGTGGCGTTGACCATAACGACGGTGTCGCCGCAACGGACGATACAACTGCCGTTAGCCTGCCCGCAATAGGCGCCGGTTTCGACGACGACTTCCCTGCCGCCGACGGTTGTCTTAAAAATTTTTCTTTCCATATAAACTCCTTCTGGACATTCCGTCATGTCCGTTTATTAAAAAATCGGGTGCGGAAACCGCACCCGACCTTTTTTACTTTCTGAGCCCGAGAGAAGCGACGATTGCGCGATAGCGTTCGATGTCCGTCTTCTTGAGATAGTCGAGCAGGCTTCTTCTCTGACCGACCATCATGAGCAGTCCGCGGCGGGAATGGTGATCCTTCTTGTGAACCTTGAGGTGCTCGGTGAGCTCCTGAATCCTGCCGGTGAGCAACGCAATCTGCACTTCGGGGGAACCGGTGTCGCCTTCTTTGCGACCGTACTTGGCGATGATTTCCTGTTTCTGAACTTTATCCATTGTTTAGCCTCCTTCGTTGGATAAGTGATTCGCTTCAAACCAAGTCCGACCACGGAGATTCGGACGGACCTCGTAAGAAGTACCTCGCATATATTATCACAATAAAAAAACAAAGTAAACCGTTTTGCACCCCCGAAAACGGCGATTTTTGTGGAAAGCGAAACCTCTCGACGGGGACTTCACTCCTCCCAGAATCTGCGCTGGCGGGACATCACTTCGTCGAAATGTTTGACATATTCGAGCGGCTCTTTGAAATTGGCGCACCGCTCTATGAGATTGCGCTCGGGCGTGACCTTCTTTGATATGGCGCCCGCGCCCGCGGCGTATACCGTGGTGTCCTCTTCCATGACATCCACATTGTATATGCACAACTTGTCGGGACGGGCGTACCCCACATTCTCCAGGTTGCCGCTGGTGTACTTCTGACGGTACATATAGTATGGCTCGTACCCCGCGGAAGTGACGGCGTTGTAGGCGTAATCCACCATTTGCTCGGCGAGCGCATTGCCGTCGTTGCGATAGCCCTCGGTGCGCAGCGCGGAGCCGCGTTTGAGATAGAGCGTGTGCACGGTTATATTGGCGGGAGACAGCGAAATCGCGGTGTCAACGGACAATCTGAAGTCGTCAAGTGTCTCTTCGGGCAACATCGCGATGAGGTCCATATTGATGTCGAAGAGTTTTCTGGCGCGCTTGTACGCCTTGAAAATCTGTTCCGAAGTGTGCTTTCTTCCTATCCTCTCGAGGGTGGCGTCGTTGAATGTCTGAGGATTGACGGAAAGGCGGGTCACGCCGTGCGCGGCAAGCAAAGCCAGCACCGACGGCGTCAGGGTTTCGGGTCTGCCGCCCTCCACAGTGAACTCCGCCGCGCCGCACTCGCACTCGGCGAGAATCCTGTCCAGCAGCCGCACGGGAAGCACGGTGGGAGTGCCGCCGCCGACATACACCGAACGCACCTTTTTGCCCTGCTCCGCTATGACGGACCTGAGATAGCGCAGCTCCTCCACCAGACAATCGGTGTAAGGCTCCAGCAACTTTTTCTGTCTGTCGACGGACACCGACACGAAGGAACAGTATGCGCACTTCGACGGGCAGAAAGGAATGTTGACGAAAAGGTCGACTTCGCCGTGCGGGTCGCGGTTGAGCACCCTGTCCTGAGTGGCGACCGTGCGCTCTATCAGTTCCTCTTTCTTGGGCGAAACGGAAAAATCCTTCAGGAAAGTTTCCCGGGCGCCCTCTCCCAGTTCGCGGAAAAGTTTGGTGGGGCGTATGCCTGTAAGGCACCCGTAAGGCAATTCCTTTCCCGTCAGAAAGACGAGGGTGCCGTACATCGCAATCTTGATGTAGCGTTTGGCAAGCCGCTTCTTTTCGGCTTCGTCGCCGTAGGAAAAAGGATAGCGGTAATATTTGACGAAATTCTCGAATTTGTCCGAGGCGAGACGGACGACCAGTTCGCCCTCTCCGAACCTGAAATCCACCGCGAGGGAAATGTCCTCGTCCGTGCGCTGGGAAAAGGCGCGGGCAAGTTCAGAGAGGTCGCCGAAATAGTTTTCATCCGTGCAGGTGAAGTTTATCATCGGCGGTCGCTCGCTATGGGATTGTGCTTACGCTCGAATTCCAGCGTGGTGGGCGCGCCGTGTCCGGCACAGACCCTGCGGTCGCCGTCGAGGTTGAAAAGTCTGTTGAGAACGGAATTCTTGAGTTCGGCAAAATTGCCGCTCGGGAAATCCGTCCTGCCGTAACTGAGTTCGAAAAGGGTGTCCCCCGTGAAAAGGGTGTCGCCGAGGTCGTAACACACTCCGCCCGCGGTGTGTCCCGGGGTGTGTATGACGGAGACGGGCACGCCCGCCACGGTGAGTTTCTCTCCCCCGACGAGGGTAATGTCGGGCACGAAATGCTCCACGGAACAGCCCGCCACCGCCGCGAGATTGGCAACGGAGGAGGCAAGGCGCGCGTCGTCGCGGTGCAGGAACACCTGCGCTCCGTCGCGCTGAAGCGCCGCCACTCCGCCCGTGTGGTCGAAGTGTCCGTGCGTGAGCAGAACGGCTTCGAGGACGGCGCCCTCTTTCTTTACGAACGCCGCGATTTCTTCCGCCCTGCCGCCGGGGTCAACCACGAAAGCCCTGTCTCCGTTCAGGACGACATAGGTGTTGGTGTCAAGCGGCGATGTGACGAAAGTGGTGATTGTCATTGCGTTTTTGCTCCGTAAAGTGACTTTTCGGGCACAAATCAAGACGCGCGGCGTGGAGAGACAAGGTCATCTCCTGACATCCAGCACGCCTTGTATGCTCTTGATTTTTCTGACGAGGTCCTCGAGGTCCTCGGTGTTTTTTATCATTACGCCGATTGTGATGTCGGCGAGATGTTCCCTCGGATCCACCCTGACATTGGCGCCCGTTATCGGCATTTTCGCCGCTGCGATGTACGCCGTTATGCTCGCAAGCATATTGCCCGAGTTTTCCGCCGTGATGTACAGCGTGGCGTTGAAGCTGCTGTCCGCGCCCGTATCCCACACGGCATCGATGAGCCTTTCCGGCTCCATTGATTTGACATTGGGACAGTCGGCGCGGTGCACGGACACTCCCCTGCCGCGCGACACATACCCGACTATGGCGTCGCCGGGAACGGGAGTGCAGCAATGCGCCATTCGCACCGTGAAATTGGCGTTGCCGTTGATGAGCACGCCGCTCTTGGAGCGTTCCCTGCCCACCTCGTGTCCCGAGCCGTCGGAGACTATTTCGAGGTGTTCCTCGGGGTTCTGCTTGCGGAAGGTGTCGATGAGTTTGGTCAGCACCTGATTGGTGCCCAGACCGCCGAAGCCCACATTGGCGTAGAGGTCTTCCTCGCCCGTCACCGACATGCGCTGCAATATGGCGCCCAGCGCGTCCACCTGCATGAGCGCGGCAAGATTGTACCCCCTGCGACGGGCTTCGCGCTCCAGCATTTCCTTGCCGCGGCGCACATTCTCCTCGCGCTGTTCCTTCTTGAAATACTGGCGTATGCGTGCGCGTGCGCCCGAGGTGCGGACGAACTTCAGCCAGTCGAGGCTGGGACCTTTACCGCTCTGGGTGAGGATTTCGACTATGTCGCCCGTTTGCAGACGGGTGGACAACGGCACCATTTTGCGGTTGACCTTCGCGCCCACGCATTTGTTGCCGATTTCGGAGTGGATTTTGTAGGCGAGGTCGACGGGTGTGGAGCCGACGGGCAGGTCGTAGACATCGCCCTTGGGCGTGAACACGAACACCTCGTCGTCGAACACATTGATTTTTATGGCGTCCATGAACTCGCGCGCGCCGCCGACATCCTTCTCGGCGTCCATGACTTCGCGCAGCCACCGCACCTTGCTGTCAAGGTCGGTATCGACGCCCGTGGTGCCCTCTTTGTATTTCCAGTGCGCCGCGATACCGTACTCGGCAATGCGGTGCATTTCGTGCGTTCTTATCTGAATCTCGAATGTCTCGCCGTCGGCAACCACCGTCGTGTGCAACGACTGGTAATTGTTGGCTTTGGGCATTGCGATATAATCCTTGAACCTGCCCGGAATGGGCTTCCATTCGGTGTGCACTTCGCCGAGCATGGTGTAACAGTCCTTGACGGTGTCCACTATTATGCGCACGGCGAGCAGGTCGTATATCTGGTCGACATCGATGTGCAGCTGGTGCATTTTCTTGTAAACGGAATAGATGTGCTTGGGTCTGCCGTTGACTTCGCCTTTCACGCCCATTTCCTTCATCTTGGCGCGAATCTGCTTCATCATACCGTCTATGAGTTGCTGTCGCTCTCCCCTCTTTTTGCTTATGCACTCCGTGATGTACTTGTACTCGTCGGGGTAGATGTACATCATCGCGAGGTCTTCGAGCTCGCACTTGAAGAAAGAGATACCCAGTCTGCCCGCGAGAGGTGCGTAGATGTCGAGAGTCTCGCGCGCGATGTACTGCTGTTTCTCGGGAGGGAGATACTCCAGCGAACGCATATTGTGCAGTCGGTCGGCGAGTTTGATTATGATGACGCGGAGGTCTTTTGCGACCGCCATGAAGAACTTGCGGAAATTCTCGGCCTGCGCCTCTTCGCGGTTGGTGAACTGCAGTTTGTCCAGTTTGGTGACGCCCTCGACGAGTTCGAGGATTTCGCCGCCGAACTCGGCGGCAAGTTGCTCGGGAGTCACCGAAGTGTCTTCGAGAACATCGTGCAGAAACGCGGCTATCAGCGTGGAACTGTCGAAACCGTAATCGGCGAGAATCTCGACGACGGCGCACGGGTGAATGAAATAGTCCTCGCCCGAACTGCGCTTCTGTCCGTCGTGCGCGGCAGCGGCAAACTCGTACGCGTGCTTGAGTTCCGCGTACTTGTCGGGGTAAGCCTTTCTGAGTTTTACCAGCAAACCGTCCATTTCTCTCCCTTTCTTTTGTCGTATGCGTCACGCCGCGCGGCGCTCCGCCGTCAATTCTCCCTCACATTGCGGTACACCGCCGAGCGAACCAGTTCGGTCTTGTCTCCGCATACGGTAATGATACCCCTGTCGGAGACGGAAATCAATCCCAATTCCTCGAGAACCATGTCGGCAACCGCCGCCTCGTAGTCGTTTACAGCGGCTTTTTTGGCTATTTCGGCGGCGAGGGCTTCGGGCGACGAAAAACGCATACCCGTGCGCGCCGCGACGGCATAAGCCGAATACACCCGTCTGAAAGCGGCGTCGGACACTCTGCGCACCGAGGGTGCGGCGTCTCCCAGCGCCATACAACCGCCGCACTGCGCCGCCACCGCCGCGAGATAACCCTCGCAAAGAGGCTTGCCGGCGACGACCACCCGCTTGAAATAACGGAAGTCGAAGGAAGCCGACGGCGCGAACGCCACGCAGTTTGCGGGATTGAGCCATTTCTGCGCCCCGACGAACACGGGAAGATTCGCCGCGCCTTTCACCGTTTCCAGCAGTTTTCCGTATTCTAACGCGTTGAAAACGACGAACGCCGTGCCGAAAGGCTCTGCGAGAAAGCCCTCTGCGGTCTCCGCCGATACGGCTTTCGGGCGGCACTCTCCGCTGTTTTTCAGTTGGTGCAGACACATCGCAAGCGCGTCTGAGTCGCTCACTCCCACGCTCCTGAAAGTCACATCCCTGAGTATCCCCTGCGCGTATATGCGGTTACGGAACACATTGCTTTCCATGCCGAATTCCGTCTCCAGCACGCTGTCGCCCGCGCGAAGCAGAGTCTCGTAGCGCGAAAACGCCATGAGTTCGAGGTCGCCCTTCTCGTATTTTATGTGCGGAGTGAACCCCACCCTGCGGAATTTCATCGCCCTTTCCGTCAGACCGAAGACGGGACGGGGGTTGCCGTATCCCGTCGGCTCCAACAAGGCTAGTTCGCGCGCGAGCGCGAGGAAATCCTCGTCGGGCGAGAGCCGCATATCGCATTGCGGCGCGGGCATAAAGCTCTCCGCGGGATAATTCTTCGCCACATCCGCGGTGATTTCCTCGCGGAAAGCGTCGAAGTCCTCGGCAAGCACGCTGAGACCCGCCGCCTGAGAATGTCCGCCGAAAGAGACGAACCTCTCCGCGTGACGGGAAAGCAGTTCGAATATGTTGACGCTCTTCACCGAGCGCGCCGACCCGCGGTATTCTCCGCCCTCTCCCGCAAACAACACGGCGGGGCACTTGAATTCCTCGACCAGTCGCGCCGCGGCTATGCCCAGCACGCCCGACTCCCAGCCAGCCCCGTGCAATATTATTATGCGGGTGGAGGCAAAGTCGAACCCTTTGAGTTTTTCCTTGGCTTCGGCGACGACCTGTTCGCACACCGCCTGTCTGCGGGCGTTGTCGCGCTCCAGTTCTTCCGTCAGCGTCTTGAGCAGGAAGTAGTCCTCTTCCAGAAAGAGGTCCACCACTTTGAGCGCGCTGCCCAGTCTGCCCGCGGCGTTCATGCGCGGCGCAACGCGGAACATGACATCCTGCGACGACAGTTTCTCGCCACCTGCAAGCAGTTTGAGACCTTTCCTCGGGGCGGCGTTATGCTTGGCGAGACCCGCCGAGGCGATTATCCTGTTGTCGCCCACAAGCGGCACGACATCGGCGACGGTGGCAAGCGCGCAGATGTCGAGATATTCCTTGTATTCCTCGCCGAACAGCGCGCGCACGAGCTGCAACGCCACTCCCGCTCCGCAGTAATCCGAAAAGCCTTTCCTGTCTATTTTCGCGTCCGCCACTATGCAGTCGGGCAACCGTCCCTGCGGCTCGTGGTGGTCGGTGACGACGACATCCACCCCGACGCTTTTGAGATACTCCACCTCTTCGACCGCGGTCACTCCGCAGTCCACGGTGACGACCAGGTCGGGCTTCCTGCGCGCGACAATCCTCTTCAGGGCGTCGACGGACAGTCCGTAACCGTCCGTCAGACGGTTGGGAATGAAATATCCGACATCCGTCCTGCCGCGAAGCGCAAGCGTGAGTATGGACACAGCGCAGATTCCGTCGCAATCGTAGTCGCCGAATATCAGCACGCGTTCCTTTCTCTCCACCGCAAGGCGCAGTCTGTCGCGCGCCGCCGTCATCCCCGCTATGTTTTCGGGGGAAGACAGTCGGTCGAGCGACGGGTGCAGAAACGCGGGGATCTCCGCGTCGGAAAGACCGCGCGCTTCGAGCAACTGCAAAAACCGCTCGGACAGTCCGAGTTTCTTTGCCCTTGCGGTAAATTCGGGTGCAAATTCGTTGCGCGTCATATTCCTCTCTGCGGTGTGTCCGACACGGTGCGGCACGGCTCCGTCTGTCACGGGCTACCTTTCGGACGGTTGCCGTCGTCGCGGCGTCGCTTCTTCGGAGATTGCCGTCCGTCGGGGCGCGGCGCTCCCATTCCGTCGCCACTCAAAACGCCTCCGTTGCGGAGGCGTCTTGCTGATTACTTCTTTTTCTTGAAGGTCGTATTCTTCTTGGAATACTTGTAAATCTTCTTGCCTTTCGGCGCCCCGTCCTTCTTGGCTTTTTCGAAGGCGGCAGGCGCAACGGTTGCTCCGCCCTCCTCGTCAAAGACATCGGGCAAAGCCTCGCCCTTGTAGACCGTGGGGTCGTTTTCGGGGTCGTCGTCCGAGGAAGTCGCATAGGCGAGAGCGCCCATTCTCTTTTCCCTGGACTTGTCGTAGGAACGGCTGAACGCGCTCCACATCGGCACGGCGAGGAGCACCGACGAATACACGCCGGCTACCAGACCGAGCAGAATGGGCACGCAGAATTCCTGTATCGAGGAACTGCCCAACGCGGCGAGGAAGACGACCGTCACCATCGTCGTGAAGGTGGTGAACAGGCTTCGTCTCATAGTCTCGCGGACGGCGAGATTGCCTATCGCGTCATAGTCGATATTGCGCATACCCTTGAGGGGCTTGAGATGTTCACGGCAACGGTCGAAGATGATAATGGTGTTGTTAATCGAATATGCGATTATGGTTATCATCGCTGCGACGAAAGAGGTGTTTATCTGCACGCGGCAGATAACCGTGAGCGCGAACATAACGATTACATCGTGCAACAGGGCGAGCACCGCCGCGAAACCGCTGACGAGAGTAAACCTGATTATGATATAGATGAGGATGAGCACGGTGGACACCGCAAGCGCGATACCCGCCTTTTCGAGCAAATCCTGAGCCGCGGTCGCACCGATGGACTCGCGGGTTATAAAGTTGAGTTCGGAGTTCTCGTAGTCGGCATAAACGGCGTCGACCGCGTCGACTATTGTCTGGTTGAGTTCCTCTATCTCGGTGTCGCTGCTGGACACGTTCTTGTAGCGGAACATAACGGATGCGTCGGGGTCGTATGCGACGGAATCGTCGTACATACGCTGAATGTATGTGACCGAAACGCTCCTGCCGGCGGAATCCTTCACACCCTCGATAGCGGCGGTTATCTTGTCTATTTCCGCCTGAATATCGGCGTTGGCGTCGGTGACCTGCCCGACGTTGACGGTGAGCATAGTGCCGCCCTCGAAGTCGATGCCGATACCCACGCCGTCGATGTAACTGCCCGATGTGGCGCCCACGCCGACTATGACCAGCACGGCGATGAGAACTACGACCGCGGGAATGACGAATGTGATTCTCTTGATGTCGGTGACATTGAATCTGTCGAACGCGTTAAGGAAACGGGAAGTGTTGTTCTTCATATTACTTCTCCTCCCTTGCAAGCGTTTTTGCCGTCTTTGCGGCGGCGTTCCTCTTGAGAATGAAATCGGGGGCGGGCTTGGGTTCGCCTCGTTTCAGACCGTAGAATTTTTCTCCCGTGCTGTTGAGAGGCATAAAGCACTTCAGCACAAGACGGGTGACGACGAGGCAGGTGAACATCGAAAGCACGATACCGATGAACAGCGTGACCGCGAAGCCGACCAGCGTGGACGACCCGAGCACCCACAGCACGATTGCGCCGATGAGCGTGGTGACATTGCCGTCGATGATTGCCGCGGCGGAGCGCTTGAAGCCCTCCTTGATTGCGGTGGGTATGGGTTTGGAACTGCCCCTGTACTCGTCGCGGATACGCTCGAAAATAACGATGTTGCCGTCGACCGCCATACCTATGGAGAGCAATATACCCGCTATACCGGAAAGGGTGAGCTGCACCCACGGGAGCACGGCGCAGAACCACAGCAGAAGCACGATGTAGACCATGAGCGCAATGTCCGCCGCAATGCCGAGACCGCGATAGGTCACGCCCATGAAAATGAAGATGAGGCCGACGCCGATGGCACCCGCGACGAGCGCCCATTTGATGGCGTCCTCGCCGAGGGTGGGCGATATGGTCTTGACTTCGGTGGCGTTGAGTTCGACGCCGAAAGCGCCCGACTGCAGACGCGTGGCGAACTCTCTGGCTGCCTCGTAGGTATAACCGCCCGTCTTGGTGATGACCGCGCTGCCGTTGGTGATGACGGATTGCACGTTAACGGTGGTGTAGTGGCTGCCGTCGATGAAAATATAGATGCTGCTGCCGTTGTACTGCTCGGTGATGTCGGCGAAAACCTTGGTACCCTCTTCGTTGAAATTGAGACCGACCGCGTATTGTCCGTCCTGAGTGGTGACGAACGCGGATTCGAGGTGTTCGCTGCCGTTGAGCAGAGTCTCGGCGGAAGCGTCGTTCTCGCCTTTGAATTCCAGCCTTGCGGGACGGCCGATGAGGTCGAACACCTTGTCGGGCTCGTCGACGTCCGGTACTTCTACCCTGATGAAATAACCGCCGCCGCTGGTGGTCTTGGTGACCGTCGCTTCGGTGTAACCGCGGGAGACCAGCAGGTCCTGCAAAGATGTTATGGTGCCGTCGACGCGGGATTCGATATCGCCCTTGCCGTCGTCGACGACTTCGAATACGGCGGAAACGC
Organism: uncultured Clostridia bacterium; assembly: GCA_944360115.1. GTDB lineage: Bacteria > Bacillota > Clostridia > Christensenellales > CAG-917 > Limadaptatus. The sequence goes on along the minus strand of CALVTH010000021.1, from coordinate 15,784 downwards.
CGCCCGACAGGTCGAGTCCGAGTTTTATCGTAGTGGCGTAACCGTGGTAGTCGTAAATGGTGTTCCCGATGGGGAACGACACCACGGCAAAGACCGCCATCAGAATGACGAACACGGACACCGCCGTCAAAATCACAACAGATTTCTTAAGATTCACTTGTTACTCTCCGGCGCATAGCGCGTACATTGCACAACCGCGCGCACGCGCGCAGTTTATGACTCCGATAATTATACTTGCAAAAACGGGGTCAAGTCAACCTTATAAAAGCATAAATTGAGTTATTTATCCATAAAACGGGGGCACGCGCGACGAAAAACCGCCGCGTCCGTCCGCTTCGCCGTCCGCGGAAGTCGCCGCGCCCTCATAACCCCGTCGGATACGGCATAAAATTGAATATGAAAAAACCGCAGAATACCAAACGCGATGTGCTGGACATGCTGTCCGCCGCGCTAGTTGCAATGCTCTTCACCCTGCTTTTGGTGCTTATCTTCGCGCTGGTGGTGCGCCTGACCTCGCCGGGTCAGACGGGAATGACCGTCGGCAACTGCGTGATAAGACTGCTTTCCGTCTTCGCGGGGGTGCTGATAGCCTTCCGCAATCCCTCCCTCGGCGCGCTCAAAGGCGCTCTCAGCGGACTGCTCTATTTCCTGCTGACGGTATTCGTGCTTGCGGCGGCGGATGGCTTCAAAAACGCCGATTTCAACATAATCGACTTTGTCGCGGCGGTGGCGGCGGGCACGGTGTCGGGCATAATCGCCGTCAACATCCGCGCGGCGAGGACGCGAGCCTGACGCATCATTCCGCCTTAAACGCGCAAAAAGACATCGGCAACAAAGCCGATGCCTTTCTTTGCGACGATTGATACGGTCGGCGCGGGCGCTGCCCTCGCAAAACCGCCTTATTTCTCTTCTTTGTCGGCAGACTCTTCCGCGGCGGGAGCTTCGGCTGCTTCTTCGACCGCACTCTCTTCGGGCGCGATTTCTTCGGCGGCAGGCTCGGCTGCGGGGGCTTCCTCGACGGCGGGCGCCGCAACATTCTCGAGCACGAGACCGACGGCGTTCTTGTCGATGACGATGAGCGTGGGGCTGTCTTCGGTGCCCACATTGATGACGAGGGTGTTGTCGGCGTTGACCTGCGTGATCTTACCGACCATTCTGCCGATGGTCATAATCTTGGTGCCGACGCGAAGGCTGCTCATCATTTCCTGCTGTTGTTTCTGTCTCTTCTTCTGAGGAATGACGGTGAGGACAATCATCAAAACGAGCACGACGGCGATGATGATGAACATACCGTACTGACTGAACCAGTTACCCTCTTCTGCGGCCAAAATGGATGTAAACATTTATGTCTCCTTTTCTTATGCGGCACTGTGCTGCCGTCACACCTATTTAATTATACATAATTCGTGCACAAAATCAACCGTTTTTTCCAAACTGTCCGCTTACGCGCACGATTTAAGCGGAAAGGTGAGGTAAATCCCTCTTTCACCCCTCGTACTGAGCCAGAAATTCGCGCTTGAAATCCAGGAACCTGTCCTCGAAAATGGCTTTACGGATGTCGGCGGTGAGCCTCGCAAGGAAGCGCAGGTTGTGCACGGAAAGCAGCCTGCCGCCGTTGATTTCGTCGGCTTTGATGAGGTGGCGGATGTATGCGCGGGTATAGTTGCGGCAGGCGTAGCAGTCGCAATCGGGGTCGATTGGCGTGAAGTCCTCGGCAAAAGGCTGATTGCGTATGGTGAGGAAGCCCTGCTTCACCATTGCCGTGCCGTTTCGGGCTATGCGGGTGGGCAGCACGCAGTCGAACATATCCACTCCCCTCGCCACGCCTTCGACGATGTAATCGGCGGTGCCTACGCCCATAAGGTAGTGCGGCATATCGGGAGGAAGCAAAGGTTGCAGGACATCGAGCATTTCGTACATCTTTTCCGCGGTTTCGCCGACGGACAGCCCGCCGATCGCTATGCCGCAGGTGGCGTACGGAATGGAACGGAGCGCGCTTTCGCGGCGCAGGTCGGCGAACATATTGCCCTGTATTATGGGGAACAGCGTCTGGTGAGACTTGAGGGGCTGAGCGGCGCACCTGTCCAGCCAGCGGAGAGTGCGCTCCATGGCGTCCCTCGCCTTTTCGTGCGAGATCTCGGGAGCGGTGAGTTCGTCGAACGCCATGACGATGTCCGACCCCAGCGCGCGCTGTACGGCAATGGACTTCTCGGGCGAGAAAAAGTGCCGCGAGCCGTCGATGAAGCTGTTGAACTCCATTCCCTCGTCGGAGATTTTTCTTAGAGAGGAAAGGGAGAACACCTGAAATCCGCCGCTGTCGGTGAGAATGGCGCCGTCCCAGTTCATGAACTTGTGCAGACCGCCCGCCTTTTCGATGAGCTCGTGACCGGGACGGAGATAGAGATGATAGGTGTTGGACAGCACAATCTGCGCGCCCGTGGCTTTGACTTCCTCGGGATTCAGTCCCTTGACGGTTGCCTTGGTGCCCACGGGCATAAAACAGGGGGTGTCGATGACGCCGTGGTCGGTGTAAATTCTGCCGACTCGCGCCCCCGACTGCTTGCAGGTGTGGAGAACTTCGAAACGCATAACGGTTTTCCTCGGTTGTTGACGCGCGGTTGCGCTTGCTTTGTCTTGTGGTTTTGCCGTGCGGCGGCGACGCGTCCGTCGCGGTCGGCGGTGGGCGCGGCACGGGCGACTCGGGTCATCGGCGACACGCTCGGCGCGAGCGGATATGCGCTCCGTGCGGGCGGCGTTCCGATACCGACTCAACAGCGCCTCCGCCGTCGTCCGTCCGCTCTTTTTCAGCCCTTCCTTTCGGGAACGAAGAAACAGCTGTCCCCGAAAGAAAAGAACCGATAACGCTCTTTAACCGCCAGATTGTACAGTTCAAGTGTCTTTTCGCGCCCCAGCAGCGCGGACACCAACATTATGAGCGTGGACTCGGGCAGGTGGAAATTGGTTATCAGCGCGTCCACGCAACGGAACTTGTACGGCGGGTAAATGAATATCTTCGTGTCGCCTTTCTGCGGTCTCACGAAGCCGTTCTCGTCCGCCACGGTTTCCAGCACGCGGACGGAGGTGGTGCCCACGGCGATGACTCTTCTGCCCTCGCGCTTTGCGGCGTTGATTTTGTCCGCCGCCTCCGCGCTCAGCTCGTAATATTCCGTGTGCATATCGTGTTCGAGGGCGTTCTCCGTCTTGACGGGACGGAAAGTGCCCAGACCTATGTGCAACAGCACTTCGCAGAATTCCGCGCCCTTTTCCCTGACCTTTTCCATAAGGGCGGGCGTGAAATGCAATCCCGCCGTCGGCGCGGCGGCGGAGCCGTCCACCTTGGAATACACCGTCTGATAGCGCTCCTTGTCGCCGAGTTTTTCGCGGATATAGGGCGGGAGCGGCATATTGCCCACGCGGTCGAGAATGTCCTCGAAAACGCCGTCGAAAAGGAATTTCACCACCCTTTCGCCGTATTCGCCCACGCTCTCCACCACGGCGGAGAGTTCGTCGCTTATCTTTATGACGCTGCCCGTTCTCGCCTTTCTGGCGGGGCGCATAAGGACTTCCCAACGGGTGTAGTCCAGCCTTTTGAGCAGCAGTATTTCAAACGCCGTTTCCTTGCCGTCGATGTGCCCGAAGAGGCGGGCGGGAATGACCCTCGTGTTGTTGATGACGAGCAAATCCCCTTTTTCGAGAAAGTTCGGCAAATCGTAAAAATGAGCGTGCTCCACCCTGTCGCCCTCGCCGTGATACACCAACAGGCGACTGCTGTCCCGCGGTTCGGCGGGAGTCTGGGCAATCAGTTCTTCGGGAAGATGATAATCGAAATCGCTTGTCCTTAAAATTTCCATTTTCCTGTCCGCGCGTCCGCGCCGCCCCGACGGGCGCCGCGCGCGCTTTCGTCCTCTCCCCGACTTTCGCAGGGGAAACGCGTGTGATTTTCCGTTCCGTTCAGTCCTGCGGCGCGTCAAACAAACTGGACTGCACTATCCCCGAGCCGGACGGCACGGGACGGCCGAGGTGACGGTATGCGTTTTCCGTGCACACCCTGCCGCGCGGCGTTCTGCCTATGAATCCCAGTTTGATGAGGAAAGGCTCCACCACATCCTCTATGGTGGTGGCTTCCTCGCCCGTTGCGGCGGCGAGGGTCTCGAGTCCGACGGGGCCGCCGCCGAACTTGTCGATGACGGCTTCCAGCACCGTTCTGTCCACGGCGTCAAGCCCCAGCTCGTCGACATCCATACGCTCGAGCGCCGTGCGCGTGACGGCGAGGTTTATGCAATCGAGGTCCTCCACCTGCGCGAAATCGCGCACCCTGCGCAACAATCTGTTTGCCACTCGCGGCGTGCCCCTGCTCCTGCGGGCTATTTCGAACGCCGCGTCGGGGTCTGTGTCCGTGCCGAGTATGCGCGCCGACCGCGCCACTATTTCGGCAAGTTCCTCGGGAGAATACATCTCGAGACGCAACATCATTCCGAACCTGTCGCGGAGAGGACTGGACAGCATACCCGCACGGGTTGTCGCCCCCACAAGCGTAAAACGCTTGAGCGGCAGACGGAGATTGTACGCCATTGCGCCCTTGCCCGCCACGACATCCAGGGTGTAGTCCTCCATTGCGGGATACAGCACCTCTTCTATGTTGCGGTTGAGACGGTGAATTTCGTCGATGAAAAGTATGTCACCCTTTTCGAGATTGGACAGCAACGCCGCAAGGTCGGCGGCGCGCTCGATTGCCGGGCCCGAGGTCACCTTTATCTGCGAGCCGAGTTCGCTCGCGATTATGTGCGCGAGCGTCGTCTTGCCGAGTCCCGGAGGTCCGTACAGCAAAACATGATCGAGGGCTTCTCCGCGCGCCTTTGCCGCCGAGATGTACACCTCGAGATTCTTCTTGATTTTGCTCTGCCCCACATACTCGCTCATGGTGCGGGGACGGAGAGTGTTCTCCGCCTCGTCCTCTTCGAGTGTGAGACTGCTCACGATTCTTTCGTCGTCCATAATTCACCGTTATCGGGTTGCGCCGCTTCTGCGGCGCGTCTGTGCCTTTTTGCGTCGGCGGTCAGCCGACCCGCGCGCTTTCCCGCGCGCTTCCTCGCGCCTGCCGCCTGCCCTCGCCGTGCGGGCGACGGGCGAAAATCACGCCAGCGTCTTGAGCGCGGCGGCAACGAGGTTTTCCACCCCGCGCACCTTTTCTGCCGCCTTTCGCACCGCCTGCACCGCCTCGGTGTTGGACACCCCGAGGGATACGAGCGCGAAAACCGCGTCGGAGATGTCGTCGTCCAGCGCGCCCGCAAGCCCGCCGCCGCTTATGTCCGCCATTTCCGCCGCCGCCTGCTCGCGCAGGTTAAGCACGATGAGTTCCGCCGTCTTTTTGCCCAGACCCTTGATTTTCGTGAGAGTCTTGACATCGCCCGTGGCGATAGCCGCCGTCAGCGTGCCGAGGTCGTAGCCGCCCAGCACCTGCATGGCGAGTTTGGGTCCCACGCCGCTTATGTCGATGAGCCGCATGAACAGCGTCTTTTCCTCGGCGCGGGAAAATCCGTACAGCGCGAAGGTGTCCTCGCGCACATACAGATAGGTGTACAGTTTCATCTCGCCGCCTGCCGCCGCAGCGTCGGCAAGCGTGTTGCCGCTGACGCCGAGTTCGTACCCTATGCCGTTGTTTTCGAGTACGAGTTGCCCGTCCCCGAAAGATATGACCTTTCCTTTGATGTAATTGTACATTTTCACCTCGCGGCACGCCGTGCCGCCCCGTCGTCGTAATGTTTCGCGCAACGCTCCGCGCCCGCCGCCCGTTCGCGATTCACGCGGCGATGTCCGCCCGTTTGCGAGCCGCACGCCCGCCGGGAATACGCGGAATGTCGGCGACGACCGTCACTTTATCCTGAACTGCGCGCTCATTCTGCCCGTGTGCCCGTGACACAGCGCGACGGCAAGCGCGTCCGCGGCGTCGTCGGGTCGCGGCAAAGCCTTGAGTCGGAGAAGAGCCTGCACCATAAGCTGCATTTGTCTCTTGTCCGCGCCGCCGTATCCCGTAAGCGCCGTCTTTATCTGATTGGGCGTGTACTCGAACACGCTGTCGCCCACGCGTTTGCGGGCGGTGAGCAACACCACGCCTCTCGCTTCGGCGACCATGATTCCATTGGTCACATTCTTGGTGAAGAACAGCTCTTCCACGGCGACCTCGTCGGGCGAGAAGCGGTCGAAGAGCGCGACGACGCCCTCTTCCAGCATTTCCAGCCGTCGCGGCAACGCCACGCCCTTGGGGGTGGTGACCACGCCGTAATCGACGGGCAAAAACTTTCCTTTGTCCGCTTCGATCACGCCGTAGCCCAGCGTGGCTATTCCTGGATCGATACCGAGAATCGTCATCGTCTCTCCACCGTTTCGTCAAGCATTATACTGCGCTCGCCCGCCCTCTCGAAAAGGGTGAGTCCGCACGCCGACGGGCGTATGTCGACGGTCTCCGCTTTGTCGCGGCAAGCCGCCGTGAAACCGCCCTCGGTCGTCAGCAGGAAGCCGCTCGCCGTCCTCGTCGCGAGCACCGTTCTTTCCGTGAAAGCGTCCTCTCCCCCAATCGCGGGAAGCGGCTGTTCTCCCGTGCAGGGATACCAGCCCGCATACACCTCGCGTCCTGCGTATCCCTCAGCAATCCGTACTCGGAGCGCGCTTATGTTGAGCGCCCTGTCGCCGCCGAAATCGAGACTTAACACGCCGTTTTCGTCGGATAAAGTGCAGATTGCCACATTATAGCGCGGCTCTATCGCCTGCGCAGCCCAGATGTCGGCGGGGCTGTCCAGAAAGTCTTTCAGCGTGCCGCACTGCCGTATTTCGCCGCCGTGCAAAGCCACTATCCTGTCGCTCACCGACACGGCTTCGGCGGGGTCGGGAGTGGAATAAACCACCGTGCAACCCGCGCGCGCCTTTTCGACGAGCAAGGGCGCAAGCCGCGCCCAGACGCGTTCCGCGCTCGCCCTCGACAGCCCTGCCGTCGGCTCGTCTATGACTATCAGCGACGCGTCGCGCACAAACAGGCGCGACAGCGATATTCTGCGCCGTTCTTCACCGTTCAGTTTGCGGACGGCAAAGGGCAGACACCCCGTCACATCCATTGTTTCCGCCGCCGCACGCACGCGCCGTTCGCGTTCGTCGCGGGGCACTTTGCGCAGCCTTAGCGGAAAGCCGATGTTGTACGCCGCCGACCGCAACGGAAACAGCGCTCCGTCGTCGAACACCATGACCGCCGCGTTGCGGTCTTTGCCCGCAGGCACGCCGTTTATCAGCACTTCGCCCTCGGTCTCCGCCGCGCCGACCAGCATTTTGAGAAAGGAAGTCTTGCCGCTCCCCTCTCCACCCGTCACGGCGATTATCTCTCCGTCGCGGAAGACGGCGTCCGCCGCGCCGAAAAGCCTCGCCCCGTAGGGATATTTCACCGCCGCGCCGACGAGTTCCAGCATATCACAGTATGTCGAGGGGTTTGCCGTAACCCTCGCCGAAATTGTTGAGGAAATAGTCCAGCTCGGGATATTCCCCGCGCAGTCCGTCGAGCTGCTTGCGCAGTCGCTCGTACGCGCTGTCGAATTCGCGGTTGCCGGACAGTCTCTCGTCTATGCACTTGATGAACGCCGAAAGTTTGTCCGCGACTTTCATCAGTTTGTATTCCGTCGTGCTCTCGTCGGGCTGAATATAGTCGGCGTACACCTTCGCCATTTCCTCGGGCAACGACTGGAGCAGTTTGCGGTTGATGACATGCTCGATTTCGGTGTAGGCGTCCTTGATGTTGGGTCCGTAATATTTTATGGGCGTGGGCAGGTCGCCGCTGACCACCTCAGCCGTGTCGTGATAGAGCGCGAGCGCGGCGATTTTGTCGGTATTGACATTACCGCCGAAATACTCGTTGCGGATGATACCGAGCGCCTGTCCCACGATTGCGACATGGGCGGCGTGCTGCATGAGGTCCTCTTTGGTGGTGGAACGCATGAGACTCCACCGCTCGATGAGTTTCATCCTGTTGAGAAGCGCGTAGAATGTGTACATATTGCCCCCTGTCCTCTCCCTGCGGGAAAGGCGCGGTCGTCTCCGCCCCGAAAGGACGGAAACGCGTCAGACGGATTGTTGCCGCCGCGGCGCCTGCCGTCGTGCGCCGCCGCGGTAAGCGCGCGGTGCGCCCGTTCCGAGGTCACCCCGCGGCGGGCGCGCCGTGGCGTCGGTTCAGATGATGTATTTGTCGAGTTTGGCGGGAGCGGCGTCGAGCTCGGCGCGCTTTGCCTCGTAACCCTTTCTCTCGAACAGCGCGTATGTGGCGTTCTTGCCCTCTTCGACGCCCGGCTGATTGAAGGTGTCGACATTGAGCATTTCGCCGCAATACGCCGTTTGCAGCTGGAAGAACATGAGCAGTTGTCCCACGGTCTCCGCGTTGATTTCGGGCAGCGTGATCGTGTTGTTCATGTGTCTGGAACGCGTCAGGGCGTACTCCGTGGCACGGCGTTCGGTGTTGATGAGTTCGCCCATGGTGTGCCCGCACAGGAAATTGACATCGGGGAATTCCTCCGCGCCGTCGGCAATGACGACATCGCCGCGGAATTTCTCCACTCCGATTATGGTGATGACCTTGTCGAAAGGGCCTTCGGTGTACAGCTGCACCTGCGAGTGCTGGTCGGTGACGCCGAGGGACTTGACGGGAGTCTGACCCGCGTTGACGGTGTTGCCGTCGAGGTCGACCGCCTTGCCGAGACTCTCCGCCCACAGCTGGCAATACCAGTCCGCCATGAACTTGAGCGAATCGGCGTAGGGCATCATCACGGAGATGTTCTTGCCGCCCTTCATCGCGAGGAACTGGAGCGCCGCCGCCATAAGCGCGGAGTTGCGGAACATATCCGAAGACGAGCACGCCTTGTCGATGTCCGCCGCGCCCTTGAGCAGACCCGCGATGTCAATGCCGAGCATTGCGGCGGGGAACAGTCCGACGGGACAAAGCTCGGAGAATCTGCCGCCCACTCCGTCGGGAATGAAGAAAGTCTTGAAGCCCTCTTTCCTCGCGAGTTTGATGAGATTGCCCTTGCTTTCGGAAGTGGTGGCGACGATGTGCTTCTGCCAGCCGTCGCCGATCGCCTTCTTCAGGATGTCGGAGATGATGAGATACTGGCTCATGGTCTCGGAGGTCGCGCCGCTCTTGGTGACGACATTGAACAGCGTGCGCCTGACATCGACGACATCGAGAAGCGCAAGCATTCTCTCGGGGTCGACATTGTCCTCGACGAAGAACTTGGGACCGCCGCGTTTTTCGGCGGGCAGGTCGTTGTAGCGGAAATGGCACAGCGCGGTGAACACGGCAATGGGACCGAGGGCGCTGCCGCCGATGCCCAGCACGACGAAATTGTCGAACTCCTTGCGTGCGCGCGCCGCGGTGGCGACGATGTCGGCGACGATGTCGTCCTGATTGTAGGGAAGGTCCGCCCAGCCCGTCATACCGCTGCCGCGTTTTGCGGCGAATCTGTCGAACGCGGTTTTTGCCGCGGGCGCAATTTCGTTGAGTTGCGCGTCGGAGAACCCTTTTTCTCCGAGGGTTCTTTCCATCATATTGTTGAAATCGAACTTAATTAGCATAGTTGCCTCCGATGATGTTCTGAATATATTTCACGCTGTCGGCGACCTGTTCGAAGTTGTCGTAGTCGCCCGCGTATTGTTCAATCATAAGCGGTCCGTCATAGTCCGCGGCGCGCAGGCGTCCGACGAGCTCCGGGAACGGGAAAACTCCCCTGCCCACGAGCCTGATATTGCCCTCGGCGTCGCAGTCGGAGATGTGGACATTGCGGAGCCTGTCGCCCATTGCGTCGATGTATTCCCGCCAGTCTCTGCCGCTCTGCCGCGCCTGTTTGATGTCCAGCACCGCGCCCACGGACGGACAGAACTCCTTGGCTTCCGTGAAAAATTCGGGAAAGGAAAACGCCGCCCAGTGTACATTCTCGAGACACAGCGTAATGCCGTAATCGAGCGCCATACGCCCCAGTTCTTCCATACGCCTGCCGAACTTCTCGGGAGATATGTACGCCGTGCGCTTGAGTCGCGTCCTGCCGTGAAAAGTGTAGAACTTCGCTCCGATTTTCTGCCCCACCGCAAGAACCTTGCGATACAGGGTCTCCGCGTCGCGGCGGGTGCGGTCGGCGGCGTTGAACAACTCCGGCTCGAACTGGGTGTTGAGGGCGTGGACGGAATACACCTCCACCCCCGCTTCGTCCTTGCGCTCCCGGAGCAGGTCGGCAAAGGACGGCTCGTACTCAAACCATGTAGTAAGGAAAACCTCCGCACATTCCCCGCCGAGACGGCGAATGACCGAGAACGAGTCCTCGGTCAATAAGCGCGTGAAAAATGTTGCAGTCGAAATGCCGACTTTCATCAGATATCTTCTTCCTCGTCGTCGGAGCCGCGTTTTGCCTTGCCCCAGATGTCTTTCTGCTTGCGTATCTGACCGAGCAGACGCGGAATGACAAGGTCGATGTTGTCGAACGGCGAGTCGGACGACGCTTCCGCGCGGTAGGTCTGACTGCGGTAGACAACGGTCATATCCGTGGTGTAGGTGCCCCCCTCGAGCGTGACGATGAATTTCGCCACAGCGTCCTCGTCGTCGTGGAAATACTTGTCGAGTTTGGCGCACTTCTTCTCGGTGATAGCCTTCAGCGAATCGCTGACGTTGTAGTTCTTGCCGAAGATTTCGATTTTCATATTGAACCTCCGAATTTTGGTAATGTCATTATACCATTCGTCGGGCGGCAGTTCAAGACCGATATACCGAAATTCCGTAAATCATATTATCACACACGCGCGCACGCTGGCAACCGATTGAGCCCTACCCGTCGCGCTCTGCCGTCGCTCCGTCGCGCCGTTTGCCCCGCAGCCTTTCTCCGCGCCTTTTCCGTCCCGCCGCTTTCCGTCCGTTCTTCCCGTCCGACGCAAAAGAAAAAGCGGAGATTGCTCTCCGCTCATTGCGATTTTCCGTCTGCGGTCGCCGTCAGGCGGCGACTGTCCCTCCGAGACGGTATTCCACCACGATGTCTTCCACGCTGTCGTCCACGACGGGCGTCACCCTCGTCAGGTTATAGGTGCACTCCCTGCCGTTGTCCGTGAAGTCGAACGCCACCTCGGACGGGAATTCGCGGTAAGACGAAAGCCCCTTGACGCCGTCGGGTATGAGCACCTTGGTGGTACCGATGTCGTCGACCGTACATGTCCATTCGGTGGTAATGTCGCCGTTGCGCGTGGAAAAGACCGCCTTGACATACTCTCCCGTGACCGTGACCGAGCCCGTGTTCGGAATGTATGTTTCGCCGAGCACGCCGATTACATAACCGACATCGAATTTCTCGTTGAGGACAATCCCGTCCTCGCCGTCGGCAAGCATGGTGGCGAAAGTGTCGATGAACGCGCTCACCGTATCCCGCGCGGAATACGGACCGGACTCGTCGTTCGCGGAACGGGTGACGGTCATATCGATGGCGTGCTCGCCCTCGACATAACCGTAATCTATCGGATACCCCAGCATTTCCACCTCGGCGATGTACTTGAGTCCGTAGGTGCCGAACTCGTAACGGTAGTCCACCGTCCTGTCCTGCAACACCTGTCCCGCGACGGGGCGCGAAACCTGCCGCTTCTGCAACACCGACGCACTGCCGAAATAACCCACTCCGTAATAAGTGGACACCCTTTCCGCCGACATATCGCCGACGGAAACGCCGTTTACGGTGAAAGTGAAATTGCTCGCCTGCTTGAGGTCGTAGGTGAGGTCGTAGACCGTGCCCTTGGTGTCAATGGGCGTGTCGGGGGCGCACGCGACAAGCGCGCACGCCGCGACGACGACCGTCAGTATAAATACAAACAAGACAAACGTTTTCTTCATGCTTGACCTTATTGCCGTCCGTTACAGTAAAGCGTAAGCGGCTTTGACGGCGTTCGTAACTTCCTCGGGCACTTCCACCGTCGTGGCGTTGACGCCCCGCAAGACATATCTTTCCGTGCTAGACACGGGACTCGTCTCGCGGTTCCAGTAAGTGATACTCAGTTGCAGGCGAGCGCCTTCAAGCGACACGCGCGCACTCCCTTCCACGTAATGCGTGCCGTTTTTGAGCACGCTCTCGTCGGGCACTATCGCCCCATGGCTTTCGATCAGACAACCGAGTACGCCGTCGTACATTGTTGCGCGCAGTTGCTCGCAGGTCGTGGAGGCTTTTTCCGCAGCCCAATTCCCTTGCTCGGCGTATACCCTGAAAAATCCGCCCGAATGTTCGACCAGATATTCCTCATAAACCACCGACCACTCACCGCTCTCCAAGTCCCGTTCTTCGCACAGCACCCGAACGACGTTCTCGGTAATGTAGTAGACTTCTCTGCAATACGGCTCGTTCTCGTTGTCGAAGGTGGCCGTGTACTCGTAAGTATAACTGACCGACGTGCTCATCGCCGCTTTTATTCCCGCGAGCGTGGCGTCCTCCGTGAAAATGACGTCGCCCGCAGATTGCTGTGCGAGCTCGCTCTCGGCAATCACGGGGAAGCCGTTTATGGTCGTTTCGGGCGTGACTTCCAAAGGCAGATTTTTGTCGTCGTAGACGTAGACGGTCGTTTCCTCTCCGCTTGCCCCCGTCAATGTTTTATTGTAGTCAATGCCGTTGTAGTACACTCTGTCCGACCAGTCTGCCGCGTTGATTCTTTCAAGCACGTCGGCGGGCACCGTCACCTCGGTCGCGTTCACAAGGCTCAGAGAATACGCTTCCGTCTGAACCGTGACTCCGTCCTCTTTCTTCTCGAAAGTCAGAGTCACCGAGTCGCCGTCGAGGGAAAGCACGCCCGCGCCGTCCTTGGGCTGCAGTTTCCCGTCCACTTCTTCGAGCGCGAAAGGCACGGTGAATACGTATTCGTCAAACAATCCCGACGGCAGACTGTCCGCGTCGGTGTTGGAAGCGAGATTTTTGTCCACGCTCCATTGCCCGTCCTCGCAAGCGACGTCGTAAAACACGCCGTCCTTCAACACGGCGTAGTAGATGGCGCGCCGTTCCTGCCCGTCGTAATTTTCGACGGCTTCCGCCACCACGCAATCGCGCGCGAAGCGGTAGATGTAATCGTACTCAAAGTCTCCCGCTGAGCCGTAATACTTGTAAGTCACGTTTTCCGCCGCGTCCAATGCCGCTTTTATTCCCGCGAGCGTGGCGTCCTCCGTGAAAATGACGTCGCCTTTGCTCGGGTTTTCGCCCGCGTCGGGGTTTTCGCCCGTGGTGTCTTCACCCTTATCGGGATTGCACGCCACAAGCGCCGTCGTCATAAGCGCCACCGCAAGCAGCAGCACCAGAGCCAGAATGAAAAGCCTTCTCGCTTTCATGATTCTCTCCTCTACACAATAATGTGAGTTTATGAGCATTTTACCCATTTCGCGCCCTTCTGTCAACCTCACCCTCCTCCCGCACCTACGCCTCCGCCGAGCATAAACCGTCGCCCACGGTCACCGTCAGCCCCGCGCACCGACAGCCACCGACCGCCCCGCGCACACAAAAGAAAAAGGGAGAGTGTCCTCTCCCCTTTTCCGTCGTTTTCGCTTTGCCCCGACAGTTTCCTCATCGCCTGGGCTTTACGGGCAAGGTGTTGATTGTCGATTCGGCGACGGCTCCGTCGGGGGCGTAGGCAACGTAATAATATTCCTCCCCAGTCGTCTCATCCACTGCTTTGCGGTAATCCACGCCGTTGTAACTGACATACTCCGCCCACGTGGCGGTTTTTTCGGCTTCTTTCAATTCGGGAGTAATCTCGAAGGAATAGGCGTTGACAAGGCTCACCGTCATTGAATAGTTATAAGTCGTCGTTTCGCCGTCTTCATTGACCGACAATTGCCAACCGTATTCCATAGTGTTACCCTTGAACCGTACATACCCGCTACCCTCAACATAATCGTCACTATCAACAAGCGCGGCTTTTTCGTTGAAAACGATTTTGCCGTCGACCTCTTTCAGGCAATCCAACACATAATATTTTTTGAATGTCTCAAGCACGTCGGAGGCATATTCATCCAATTCGCCGTACATTGAAAGACTTTTCTCTATCTGTATTGGAGCGTCCTCATAAACACTGGCTTCGTAATAGTATCCGTTTGACGAGTAGAAATAATCTGCACCATAAGGGGTAGTATTATCTTCAAACCAAAAATACACGGTTTTCCCGTCAAGCTTATATCCTGCACTGTGCCCATCACCTGTGTATACGCCGTTTGTATCATAGCGCTTGCTCGACTGGCTCCACACAAAACTCTCGGCGGCGTTTATTTTTTCGGTTAATTCGGCTAGAGTCACGACCTTGGTGAATATGACGTCGCCGCCGCCCGTGTTTTCTCCGCCTTTGTCGGGGTCACAGGCGACGAGCAGAACGCACATTGCGGCAACAACCGCAAGCGTAACGAGCGCGGCAAACAGTTTCGTGATTTTTCCTCTGACACTCATAAATTTCCCTCCGTATTTTGAGTAGGTTTTGTATTCAATGTCTTCAAAAGACATCTCGACTCATTTTAACATTATAAATATGTCTTGTAAAGACAATAATTTCATTCGGGGAGCGTTCGGTTGCTTAAAAAGACATCGCGGAATAAGAATTGTCTTATGGTTTCGGAAAACAACCGTCTGAAATTACTGCGGAAAAAGCACGGCTACAAGCAGGACGAAATCGCCGCAATGCTGGGGGTAAAAAATTCCGCCGTGTCTAAGTGGGAGTGCGGGCGCACTCTGCCCGACGCCGAAGCGCTGGTTTTCCTTGCCGACCTTTACGGGGTGTCCGTCGACTATGTCCTCGGACGCGCGGGAGACGATATGCTCTTCGACGACGCACGCGTGCCGAAGTCCGAGGTGCAGGAAATCTTCGACAAACTGAACGCCGTTGACAAGGGCAAGGCTCTGGGATATATGCAGTCCCTTTTGGATATGCACGACGAACGCCTGTGAAAGATTTTTGCCGAAAACGTGTTTTACAACACAAAAACCGCCGTTGAAAGGCGGTTTTTTGTTTTAATCTCTGCCCCGTCGGAAACGCGCGGCGACGCTCAGAAGCCGTCGCGGGTGATGACGATTGCGCCGTCCGCGACGTCTGCGGTGAGATTGTCTCCGTCTTCTATTTCGCCCGAAAGCAACATTTCGCCGAGTTTGTTTTCCACCAGGGTCTGCACCGCGCGGCGGAGAGGTCTCGCGCCGTATTCGGGACTGTAACCTTTCTCTACTATGAATTCCTTTGCGGCGGGAGTGAAAGTCAGCGTTATGTTGCGCGCGGACAACCTCTTTTCGAGCGACGACAACATAAGCGCGGCGATTTTCGCCACATCTTCCCTGCCCAGCGGACGGAAACAGATTATCTCGTCGATACGGTTTATGAGTTCGGGGCGCATAAAGGCTTTCAACGCTTCGATTTGCCGTTCTTTCGCGCGGTCGTCCTGCCGGTCGTCGGCTTTCTCCGCCGCACCGAAGCCCAGTTTCGCCACGGGGCGCGCGGCTTCCTTTGCGCCGACATTCGAGGTCATTATGACCACCGTGTTGCGGAAGTCCACCGTCCTGCCGCGTCCGTCGGTAAGCCTGCCGTCGTCCAGAACCTGCAACAGCAGGTTGAATATGTCGGGATGTCCTTTTTCTATCTCGTCGAACAGCACCACGCAGTAAGGATTGCGGCGCACCTTTTCGGTGAGTTGACCGCCCTCGTCGTAGCCCACCAGCCCCGGCGCGGAGCCTATGAGACGGGAGACATTGCTCTTCTCCATATACTCCGACATATC
>CALVTH010000020.1 GCA_944360115.1 uncultured Clostridia bacterium | reverse complement strand
ACCCGCGACCTCTTCCTTACCAAGGAAGTGCTCTACCTCCTGAGCTACATCAGCGTATCGATGATTTTGACTGTCTGTGGCGACCTGAGTCTGCCTGCGTTTTTACCCCCTGCTGGCTTTACCAAGGAAGTGCTCTACCTCCTGAGCTACATCAGCGCGTGTGGTTTGCGGCAGAGACATGACGAGAGTCTGCGGCGACAACGCTATTAGATTATATTGTCTCGGCAGGGCTTTGTCAATCGAAATGCAATTGTTGCGGTGGGGAAAAATGAAAGGCGCGCGGAACCTCCCTCTCGCTATTCGTCCTTGTCGTCGGAATCGGGGTAGCCGGGGTGTTGTTCCACGGAAGGAGCGACGTCCCTTATGTCGGAGGAAGTTCCGTCGTCCGGAGCGATGTCGCGGGTTTTTCCGTTCGTAGAAACATCTTGCAGAGAATCGGCAGCCGAGCCGCAAATGTCCGTATTGTCGTCAACCGTTTCCGCGGACTGCCCTGCCCTTTTTTTCGCTGCGAGGTAGGCGCAGCCCTGTCTGCGGACCGCGTAGGCGATAGGCGGCGAAAGCAACGGAAAGACTATGACCTCTATAACGAAATTGAGGGAGACCATACCCATAACGAATTCGGGAGAGACATAGGCGTTGCCCACCTGTTTGCCGCCGTAGACGAGCCATATCATTCCGAGGACGAGGGCGGTGTTGGTGACTACGCCGAGCGCTGCGGAGACATAATCGACGGCGGCAAGGCAGGTTTTTTCCGCGCGAGCGGAAAGGGAGCGGCGGCGTGAAAGAGCGGAAACGGCGGTCGAGAGTCCCGTCCTTGCGCCGAACACGACGAGGGGCACGCATACGCGCGGCAAAACGGATATGAGCGGATTCTGGAACATCGGCGCGGTGAGCGTGCCCGCGTTGACGGTGTAAGCCATAAGGCAGGATGTCAAGCCCATGAGCAATCCCGCCGCGGCGGAAGTGACGATGTCCTGGGTGAGCGCGACGACGAGCACGGGGAGAATTGTGAGCGCGAGAACCGCCGCCCCGAGATTGAGGGGCAGGAAACTGAGCACCACTACGAGCGCGAGCATGACGGCAAGCAACGCCACCCTGCGCGTCTTTACCGAACGGGCGGATTTTCTCATACCGTAGAATTATATCATTTCCGAGCGGACAAGGCAAATGCGCGATTGCGCGCAAAAAAGCGGCGAAACGCGACATTCTCCGACGGGCGGAAAAAATGCGCGCGGCGGACCGTGTAGCATTAAAGAAAGATTAAGAAAAAAATTTTCGATTTCAATGTTCTTTTAAGTATAAGGCGGGAAAATGCAATTGCAAGAGCAAGAGATTGTTCTTCAAAATATCCTCCCTTGTGCACTACAGTGCGAAAAACCCTCCCTTTCGGCGAAAGCCGAGCAACCCTCCCCCCGTTAGGAAGACCCCCATCCCAAATCTTCTTAACAAAGAAAACGGCGGACAACGTTCCGCCGTTTTTCTTGTGCGTTCCGCGCGCGGCGCCCCATAGACGGGCGCACACGCTCCCGAAACGCGCAACCGCTCCGACGCACTCTCAGAAGTAGACCTTCTTGCCGTTCTCGGACAGCGTGTCGAGCAGTTTGTCGTAATAGTTGCCGAGATAGTAGCGCATATTGGGCGAAGCCTCGAGCGCCGCCGCCGCTATGTCGGGAGACAGCGAGGAATAGAACTCGTAGGCGATGTCGTAGCGTTTCGCGTAATTGAGCTGCTTCTCGCCCGTGTAGCCGTAGAGTTTCTCCTGTTCGCGGATTTCCTCCTCGCGCTCGAGTTTTTCTTTCTCCTTTTCCTCGAGATACTCGGCGATGTTCTCCTCGCGTTCGAGGGCGTACTCCCTGTCCTTTTCGGCGATTTTGTTGTTGTATTCGGCGTACTTCTTCGCCTCGGCGTCACGCTCCGACTTGAGTTCGGCAATGCGCCCTTCGAGTTCGGCGGCGTATTCCAGTTCCATTTGCCCGAGCGCCGCCTCCCTCTCCTCGGAAAGGCGCACGAGTTCGGCGTCGAGAGCGGCAATCTGATCCTTGTATTCGTTCTCGGCGTCGGCAGTCGCCGCGGACTGCGCGTCGGCAAGTTCGGTCTGCGCCGACGACAGCACGCTGCTGCGCGCCAGCCCCCTTTCGGTGGCGCTGTTTTCGGCGTCCTTGCGAAGTTGCTCGTAAACCGCGCTCAGGTCTCCCAGGGTCTCGGAAAGTTTCTTTTCCGCGGACTGAGTCTTTTCGCCGACGGCGGCGACGGCGTCGTTGTAGACGGAATCGAGGTCGAGAATATCCCCCGATTTTTTGCTGTTTATCTCGCTCTCGGCAAGGTGCACAAGCTCCTCGTCGGTGGCGGGCGTGTAATCCACCTTTTCGTAACCCGATTCGACGGGGAACAACGCCTCGAGGTCGGGCTCCTCCTCGACGGGCAGACTCTCGCGGTATTCGCGGTCGAGCTGCTCGAGTTGCGCCGTCACCTCTTTTTCGGCGGCGAGCGCGTCGGAGATTTCCTGCCGTCTCTCCTCGTCCTTCTGCGACTGGGTTTTGAAAAGGTCCTTGAATTCCTCCCAGAAATCGGCCATACTTCCCTCCTATTGCTGCGCCGCGGTGAGCGCGGCTATTTTCTTTTCGAGCACAGTCACCCTGAGCGACAATTCCTCGATGAGTTCGGAAATTTCCCTGATGTTCATATTCACCTCACGAAATCGATGTTGAGTGTGGGCGGCGAGACGACGATCTGCGGACTTTCGGACACGAGTTCCGCCGCCAGTCTTCTGCCGCTCTTACCCACGAAAACCGTCTGCGGCTCGTCGGACGGCTGAAATGTGTGCTCGAACACCGTCCTACCGTCGGCTTTGAGACGGAACAACAGCTGACCGCCGGTGACGGTGAGCGTGACATCGCGCACCGTCTTTATGCCGTCGTATGCGAGAGTGTTGTAGGGCGTGCGGTAGATTTTGAGCGTGGGCGCGCCGTACGCCTTCCCGGACTCCGACATCATTGCGACCACCTCGCACCTGCCCGCCGTGTTGCACGCCACGGCGACGGCGTCGGAGCCGTGCGCGCGGAAAGTGACGATATCCCTGACATCGCACCCCGCCAGCACCGAAGTGTCCTTTTCGCCGAGGTCGTAACGCACGATGATATTGCAGTCGTAAACGCCGCTGAGATCGTACGCCGCTTCGAGGTCCGTCAGCGCGGCGAGATAGTAGGAGTTGCCGCTGTATGTCGCCTTGCAGTTGCGCCTGAAAATGAGTTCGGGCAAGGGCACCGCGACGCTCGCCACATCGTAGCCGTCGAAGGTCTTGACGCCCTCGTCGTCGAGGAAGAGAATACGGTCGCCACACAGCGCAATCGTGTTTTCATATATGCGTCCCGCACTTGTAAACACCTTTTTCAGCAGAAATTCGCTTTGGTCGCCGTATGCCGTCAGGCGGTAAGTGCCGTGCTCGCGGAAGATGTAGAGATACCCCAGAAAACTGACCAGCCGCGTGGTGTCTCCCCAGTCGTCCGAGAAGCCGATATACCCGCCGGTGTCGGCGGACACGGACCAGTCGGTGGGGTCGAGGTTGTCCGAAAACCATACGCTTCCCTTTGCGCAGTTGTAGACGCCGAACACCCTTTCGCCGTGCACCGTCAGCGAGGTCAGGCGCGGGGCGTTGGTCACCACGGACACCGCGTCGCCGTTCAGCATGCTCATGGGCAGATCCTCGCCGCTGAGCAGCAGTATGTCGTCTCCGCCGTAATTGTAGTTGACCGCCGAGGCGGGATATATCGCCGTCAGTCCCTCTATCTCGTGCCACGCGGTGTCGGGCGTGAAAAGAGTGACATAGTAGAACGCGCCGGAAAAGGTCTGTATGACCAGTCTGTCGTCGTGACCCGTGTTGCCTCTGCGGCGGTAGTGGAACATTTTTGTTATGCCCTGCGCGCCCTCGGGAAGGTCGGGAAAATTCCAGCGCGATTCGGGGAAATCCGGATAAAACCCCCCGCCCTCGTCCAGACCGATTTCGCCCGTCAGCATACCGTTGCGGAAGGCGAAATTGTACGCTTCGGGGGAATATTCCCAGTCGAGCAGACTCTGGTCTGTGGTGCGCACCAGTCCCTTGAATCCCACGCGTTGTTTGCGGCGGCTGACACTGACTTCGCGCATATCACCACCTCCCCGCCCTGAGACGGAGCGCCCTGCCCTTGTAGCGCAAAACGCCGAGAGCGGCGCGGAAATCGGTGTCGAAGGACTGCGCCAGGTCGAACACCTTGTCCTGATAGTAAAGTTCGGCGAGCGTGCCGTCGGACAACACCGAGGGCGTCAGGCGCATATCCTTGATTTCGTCGTCCTCTCCGAGGGCGTCGGGAAGGTAGGCATAGCGCAGGACGCCCGTGCCCGAAAGGTCGGTGAGAATCCTGTCGGGATAGGTGCGTATGCGGAAAAATCTGTCGCCCGAGGTCAGCGAGAGCGGATATGTCATCCTGCGTTCGAGAGAGGACGCGAGGATTTCGCCGTCGGAGACTTCCACGGTCTCCTCGGCGACGAGTGGGAGATATTCCGTCACGGCTTCGCGGTAGGCGATATTGAGGGCGGCGAGCAGTCTGTCGACGAGAGCCTGTTGCGCGTCGCTGCGGTCGGTGGCGGACATAAAATTCTCCCCGCCCATTTTGACGAGACACTCGCCGAGAATTTCGTTCACAAACATATCAAAACCTCCCTGCCGCCGCTTCCGCCCGCTCGCGGAGAGCGCAAAAAGCCCTCTCCTCCGCGAGACGGTTGGCGGCTTCGATTTGCCCGAGCAACCGCTCCGCCCTTTCCACACGGGTCTCCCTGACGAGACGGACGGTGCGCGCGTCGAGCTCGGCGAAGGGCACCGCAATCTGCAGTGCCCCTCCCGCGTAGATTTCGTATCGTCCCGCGATACGGTCGTACCACACTTCGTAGCGGTCGTCTATCTCTCTGAGACGGTCCGCCACTCCGTAGAGGTCGTGAGTAATCCTGACTTTGCCTTTCATACCGTTCATCAGATATAGGTTGCCACGAGCGTGATGTCCGAAGTAACGGGCGTGGAGAAGTCGTAATCCTCTCCGTCGAGCTGCCAGCCGTCGAAGGCATAGCCCGCGTTGTAGGGGTCTTTGGGCTCGGTGGCGCAATCGCCGTCGATGACGGTCTGCGTGGAAACGCCCTCGGAGCACATACTGTTGAGCGTGACGGTGTGCAGGACGACATCGGACGACACGGGTTCTTTGCCCGTGAAGGTCAGCTTCGCCTGACCCATGGGACGCTCGCAGAGCAGGTCGGCGTACTTGACGAGGGTTGCGCTGTAAGACGCCTTGCCGGGAATCTGGTGCAGGACGGTGCCGCCCTCCCCTTCCAGCCACCTCCAGTCGCACAGCTGGTGCAGTTTGAAATCGGCGCTGTTGAGCAGATACATGGTGCCGTCGGCGACGAATCTGTCGGCGACGAGCGGCACGCCCGCATAGGACAACGCCTTGTAGCCGCCGTCGAGGTTCATATAGTCGAGGTTGGTGCGGTTGGCGGAGAGGAAATCGACATACTGCCTTCTGACATCGAAGGAGCACACGATGAAATCGACGGTGCCGCCCGACACTTCCTCTATGACATCTATTGCGGACTGAATTGCGGCAGGAGTCGCCTTGCCGTCCACGGCGTTGACATAGGGCGTGAGGAAACTGTAATCGGCGCGGTTGAGCCCGTAAATCTGCTCGGAATCGCCGAAAACGGCTTCGAGGCCGGTGAGTTCGTTGTCCTTGCTGCCCTGCACATAAAGTTTGTAGCCCGCGCCGACGGCGGCTGAAGCCGCGGCAGAAAGTCTGACGGTTTTTGCGTCGCGGTCGATGACGAGAATACGCGCGCCGGACAGCGCGGCGTCCTTGTTGCCGCTAGCGTTGTACACATCGACGGTCATGCCTTCCATGAGCGCCTTGACGCTGTCGACGGTGAGGGTGTCGGGAGAGGACGAAGCGTTCGTCACCGTGGTGGCGATGAGTCCGCTGCCGTCGCCGTACAACATTCTGCCGAAGTTGAACTTGCCCGCCTTGAGCAGCCCGTCCATTTCGGCGTTGAGCAGATTGACGAAGGCTCCCGCGCTGTTCTGCGAAGCGCGCACGGCCTTGTCGGAAATCTCGATCTTGCCGAACAGGTTCTTGAGGGTGAGCGTGAACTGGGCGTAGTTGTTGCCGCCGCTCGCGGGCAGGGGGTCGGTCTCCGCGCCCGAACCGATACCGCCGTTTATGCCGTAGGGCGCGAGTTTCTTGATTTCTTTGCCCCACACATCGGCGGTGGTGTGACCTATCTTCGCGAGGAAGGGATTCACACCAACATTGAGTTGATCTGCCAAAACGCCCAGATAAAATGTCTTTAACGCTTTGTCGGCATTGGAAATGGTTACCATAATTTTTCTCCTACATATTTTCTTTCAAAAACAGACGCCCCGCTTCTTCTATGCTGGAAAGTTTCCTCGGCGGCAGCACGCCCGCCTGTCCGCCGTCACCCATGACGACGGGCGGCGCGCCGTTGCGCAGTCCCCTGAGATACTCCCCCACCACCGCCGCGCGGACGACGGGGGAACCCAGCACATAATCCTTCAGGAATTGTCCGTCGGCGACCAACTGTTCGGGCGTGCGGTGAGCGGCGGCGAGCACGCGGACGAGAGCCTTGTAAAGGCAGTCCTTCTCCTGCGCGAGCGCGGGATTTGCCCTCAGTTCGCCCGCTATCTCGGGGGCGAACTTCTCCGCCGCGGGAAAGGCGGCGAAAAAGCCCTCCACCTCGGCGCGCCACTCCTCGTCGTCGGGGCAATGCGGCGCGGATTGCCTTGCAATTTCCCGCTCCGCTTCCTTCAGCCTCTGCGACTTCCGCGTGAACTCCTTTTCGAGTTCGTTGTACGCCTTCAGAAGCGCCTCGGGGGTCCCGAATTTTCCGAAGGGTTTGTCCGTGTTTTGTTTCTTTGCGCCGTCCTCCGCGACGGCTGCGTCGCGTGCGGCGTCGACGGCGGGAGCGTCCTCGCGGGCGGCGCGCCCGTCCGCGCTCCCCTTGTCCTCCGCGTTCGCCGCGGCGGTGCGGGCGGATTCCGCTGCTCCGTCAAGCGCACGGGCGGCGGCTTCCGCTTCCGCCTCCGCGCCCGCGGTAGCCGCCGCCGCTTTTCTTTCCTTTCTGCTGTCTTTCATTGCACACCTCCGAGTTTTTCTTCGAGATTACGCACCCCGTCGGCAAGCCCCTGAAATTCGCGGTGCTTGCGTATGTGCTCCTCCACCCGCGCTTTGAACGCGGCGTTCCTGTCGCACCGCGACGACACCAGCAGTTTGGTGTGTTCGGCGATGTGCAACGCGTGGTCGTCGAGCACATTGGGCACGGCGTCGCCCGTCTTGAGTTCGAGATTTTCGCGCGTTGCCTTGTCGATGTGCGCGTCCTCGATGTCGCGCGACTGCTCCCAGTTGCCGAAGCCCAGCACATCCAGCAGTTTGGTCTTGGTGCGCGCGCTCATCGCGCCGTTCTCGTCGGTGAACAACCCCAGTTTCAACAGGTCGTACACCATTGCACGGCGCGCCGACAGCGTGTCCTCGATTTCGTTGACGGTGTCGAACACCACATCCTCCGAGCGCAGGTCGCCCGCCGAAAACGCCACCATTTCCACCTCTCCGCCCTCGCCCGTCACGCGCTTGATTCTCTCGGCGGCGGCGTATTGCTTGTAAAGGCGTATGATGTGTTTGCCTATGCGTTTGACGGCTTCGCGCAGGCTCTCGGCGGTCAGCGAAATGCGGGTGTCGTCCTGTTCGAGCAACAGCGAAATCGCCGTGCCCGACGACACATTGGACGGCACCTGCGAATAGGTCGTGACCTCGCTGACGCCGCTTATCATGACGAACTCGCTGAGCAGCTTTTCTTCTTCCGCGCCGTACTCGGACGGCACTCCGCCCGGATTCATCATGACGGGCGGAGTGCTGCCCTGACGGTAGACGAGGATTTTGCCGGGCGGCAATCCCTCCTCCTCGAGCGCGTCGGTGTCCACGCTGCCGTCCTCGACGGCGAGGATTCCCATTGCAATGCGGTTCATGAATTCGTGTTTGCGGTTCTTCACCGCGTTGAACGCCCTTTGCACGGGAATAATGCGCTCCACCACGCTGGTGCCGAAGAAATTCGCCAGATTGTCCATGCAGGTCTGTCTGACGAAAGGATACCCGCGCGTGCCGTTCTCCCCGTTGAGATAAGGAAGCGCGCCCGAATGTACGAGACGGTCGCCCGCCACTATGAGCAGTCTGCCGTCGGGATAGTCGGGCGAGGGCTTTTCGTAGCGTTCGATGACGATGACGGAATCCTTTTTCTTTTCGC
Source organism: uncultured Clostridia bacterium (assembly GCA_944360115.1). Classification (GTDB taxonomy): domain Bacteria; phylum Bacillota; class Clostridia; order Christensenellales; family CAG-917; genus Limadaptatus. Next base: position 21,295 of record CALVTH010000020.1, on the reverse strand, counting down.
TGACCATGCCGGGCACGGTGGCGCGGTAGCCGAAGCCGCCCGCCACATCGGCGTTCTCGAAAGAAAACACATTGATTTCCTCTCCCTCGACATCGACGCCCCAGACGCGTTTGACCTCGGCGGTCTCCATGACCCGCGCGTGAATTATCGACGGCTGCCCGTCAAGGTCGGCGACGGCGAGATTGGCGGGGAAAATCTCGAAAGGCGGACACACGGTAATGCGCACATCACCCTCGCGCACCTTGCCGTCCGCGTCGAGCGCCATGCCCTTTTCGGTGTCCCACACCACCTTGTAAAACGCGCTGCCCGTCACCTCGCTCCACGAATTGGCAAGCCCGATGAGAGCCGAAAAGCCGTTCTCGGCGGTGACGGCGGCGATGAGTTTGCCCGCCGTTTCGGCGGCGGCGGTATCGTCGTCGTCGGGCGTGGCGGGGCGCACGCTGACCTTGGCTTTGACGCGCGAGAGTTTGGCGAGTCTGGTCTCGACAATAGGCGCGATGTGGTTGTACACTTCCCTGCACTGCCAGAAATACCGCCTTTCGGACTCCTCGACATCGCCGCCGGGGGTAATCTCGGCGTACTGATTGCCGATGACGAAATTCATGTTGAGCCGCCACCCCAGTTCCACCGCCCGTCGCGCCTCCCTGCGCTCCTCGAAATCGGCGAGCACCTCGGCGACGGTCTTCTCTTCCTTTTCGGAAATTTCCCTGTTCATACAACCTCCTTTACGGATTGCCCTCGCGGGCTTTTTCCTCCTCCTCGCGGAGGGCAAGTTCGCGGAGCAGTTTCTCGCGCTCCGCGGCGAGTTCCTCGTCGGACATATCCTCCGCGCTTTTTTCGGAGAAGAGTTCGAGATAGGTTTTGAGCGCCGCGCCGTCGGGCGGATAATATTTCTCGGTCACCCTGCGCTTGACGAGAGTGAGCTCGCCTCCTTCGGACACGGCGTATTCCTCCTGCACTTCGTCGCGGGTGTATCCCTTGGCTTTCATGAGGAGTGACTTCATGATTTCGTCATCCATACACGCTCCCTTGCCGCCGCGCGTATGAGCCTTTCTCGGTCGCGTTGCACGGCGGTCTTTTCGGGCGGAGCGGGCGAGGGGGAAGGTTGCCGCGACATGACGAAATACCTCAGCTCGTCGAGAGCGTGGTCGTCCGCCTTGCGCGGTCTGTCGCCGCCGCCCCACCAATAACCTTTGAGTTCGCGGATGAGATTGACGCAGTTTCTGAAGATGTAGATACGGGGCGGGTCTTGCTCGAACAAAGACTTTATGCGTTGAATACCGCTGTACAAATCCTTGTTCACGCGAGTATTGACGGAAATCCCCCGTTCGAGGAACAGCTCCGCCACGCTCTTTTCAGAGGCGAGTGTGCGCTGTCCCGCCGCGCTGTCTATGAGCGCACGCAGCCTCCCCGCGCCGTCCCTGCGCCAGCCGAGCGAATCGGCAAGCGCGAGGATTCTGTCGGCGTGATAGTCCACATTCCTGCCCTTTTCGTAATGCTCCCCCACCACATAAATGCACCCGTCGTAATCGACGGCGTAGAAGTGACAGCTCGTCGGATTGACGAAGCCGGGGTCGATTGACGCCGTGCTCTGCCAGTCCGCGGGCACGGGGAAAGGGTCGATGACATGCCGCGCGGGGTCGAACTCGGGATACACGAGCCCCTCCCCCTGAAAGAACTTCCCGAACCGTCGCGACTGCTGCTCCTCCTCGGAAGTGACGGAGAGCATGTGTTCAATCTCCGCCTCTCCGAGATACGGATTGTCGCGCCATTCCATGTGGATACTCCACACCTCGGGGTCCCTCCCCTCGTTGAGTTCTATTTCCTCGTACACCCATGTCAGCCCCTTGAGCGGAGTCATCGTGCCGAAGATATACCCCCCGCGGTCGAAAACGCGCATACGACATTCGTCGTACACCTCCTCGGGCGGCTCCTCGTCAAACCATACGAAATCGAGCGAAGTTCCCTGAAACTTTTCCCGCCCCTGGTCGCAGGACTTGAACCCGATTTTCGACAGCCCGCCGAAAGCGTTGCGCACCACGATATGGTCGATGACTCCGTATTCGGGCGACCCTTTCTTGCCGCTCACCATAACGATGTCCTCGATACGCCGCGACGGCAGATAACGCAGTATCTTGGCCTGGGCGACATCCCTCTGCACCTGCCGCGACAGGCTGACCACCCACCCCTGCACATCGGGGCGGTTGGGCTTGAAAGGATGTTCGCCGAGCGCAAGCCACACGCTCTCCACCGCGCCGCATTCCGTCTTTCCCGAGCGGTTGCCGCCGAAAACCCAACGGTTTTTGAGCGGACAACGGTGAAACTCCATTTGCTTAAGGTGCACGACGCCGCGGTTGTAATTGCGCAGCGGCTCCGAGCGCCTGCGTTTGAGTTCCCGCTCGATACGGGCTATCTTCAGAAGTGCGTCTCTCTCATCCATATCGGGAGGCTAAATCCCGTCTGCGGGAAAAATCAATGTATTATGTCACCCTTTTTGCCGCCGTCCCCGCCGCATTCCCGTCTCCGTCCCGTGCGCGCCCTCGCACCGCACGCCCTGCCCCCCGCCGCGCCGCTGTCCGAGCCGCACGCCGCTTTTTCCCGACCGCCCTTGTCTCCCGCTCCCCCCGACCTCCCCCGCTCGCGCACCCGCCGCGCCCTCAACCTCATACCGAGCCCAACCTAACACCGCACCCCAACCCCACACCGCGCCCGTTTCGCGCCGCCGTCCTCGCGTTTTGAGCCGCCCGCGCCCCCGTCCGCGCATTTTGCGGAAAAGTGTAATTAAAGACTTTATTTTTGGGTATATTTATTGTAAAATTATGTCTATGAAAATCTCCAAGGTACTCTTGCCGACAATCGTCGTCCTCGCACTCCTGGCGGTGTGCGCGGTTTCGTTCGTCGTTTTTCTGCCCGCGAACACGGCGGAAGCGGCGGTTTCTTCCGCCGAAAGCGGCAAGACCTACTACATTCACATTCCCACTTCCGAGGAATACCTCGCGACGCTTGCCGCCGACGACAACGCGACGGCGACCCCCGCGGTTTCCGACATAGTCATCAACGACATCGCCAGCGGCGGCGAATATCATTTCGCCCTGCTCACCGGCTATTACTACAAAGCCACTTTCACCGGCGCGTCCGGCGGCGGCATTTTCTATCTCGATTGTCTCGGTTTGCCGGGCGGATTCTACATTCTCGACAGTGCGCTGGATTCCTCCATGATCGTCGAAGCCGACCGGGCGACCGCAGCCTATGCGCCCGACATCACCCTGACGCCGCTCCCGAGCAGCGATTTCTGGACGACCGAAGCAACGGTATTCCAGGGCAATATGTCCGACTGGGTGTTCGGGTTTGTGGGCTACACCGACGCAAGCGCCGAGCAGATTATGTTTGCCGCGACCAACAAAAGCACCTCGGCAAATGTCTGGCGCACCGCTCCCGCCTCGGCTTTCCAGCCGTTCACGGTGCCTCTTCACGCCGATGACGCGGCGCGTCTCGAAGACCTCAGAGCGGCGCAGGTGCCCGAGGGCGACGGCACAATCACCCCGCCCGACCTCGGCTCCGACGGCATACGCGTCGCCCTCATCATAGGCATGGCGGTGCCCGTCGTCATCATCGCCCTGCTGCTCTTCAAGCCCTCGCGGGCAAAAGGCGGCGACAGAAAGGAACTCAAACGCGGCGGCAGGCGCAACGCGCCCGCGCCCGTCGATTACGACCGCGACCGCTCCTACGGCGACGGCAGAGACCGTTATGACCGCGGCTACCGCGACTACGAACGCGGCGACTACTACGAGCGCGACGCACGGCGCGATTACGACCGCGGGTACGACCGCGGCTATGACAGAGGATACGACCGCGGCTACGGCGACCGCCGCTCCGATTATCCCGACTACGACGACAGAAGATAACCGCGCTTTTGCGCGAAAAGGAGTTTTATGAGGCTGTTTATAGCGTCTGACATACACGGTTCTGCCACCAATCTCGAAAAATTCTTTTCCATAGTGGACGCCGCTCTCCCCGAAAATCCCGAGACCAAAGTGGTGCTTCTCGGCGATACATACAATCACGGTCCCCGCAATCCCCTGCCCGAGGGCTACTCTCCCATGCAGGTTGCCAAGCTGCTCAACGACGCCATGAGTTTCGTCACGGTGATAAAGGGCAACTGCGACAGCGAAGTGGACGAGATGATTTCCAATTTCCCGATAATAGGCGATTTTGCCATGGAATGGGCGGGGCGCACCGTGTTTTTCACGCACGGGCACAAGGTCAACCCCGACAATCCTCCCACGGGCGCGAAACGCGGCGACCTCGTCTTTTACGGACATTTCCACAAGCCTTCCGTCAAGGAAGCGGGCGGCGTGACTTATATCTGCGTCGGCTCAGTGGGAATACCCTTCGACGGCACGCCCCGCTCCTATGCGATACTCACCGAGCAGAACATCAGACTGATGAGCTTCGAGGGCGACATCCTCGCGGAAGTCGCCTTGTGACGGCTTCGCCGCACGGCGCGGCAGCGGTCGCGCGGCGCACGAAACACGCTTTGCGCAGTCGGCGCAGGGTCACGGACAACGGATAAGGATTAAGGATAAGGACACGGAGGGATTATGAACACCATACGACTCAAGACGCCTTTCGAGGTCGGCGACAAGCCGCTTGCGGAATATCCGCGGCCGCAGTTTGCGCGCGACAGTTATCTCAATCTCAACGGCTACTGGGACTACGCAGTGTGCTCGCGCACGGAAGAGTTTCCCGGCTGGCAGGGCAAGATACTCGTGCCCTACTCTCCCGAGTGTCTGCTTTCGGGGTTGCCCGAGGGCATGGAAATCACCCCGTCCGATGTTCTCTATTACCGCCTGAAATTCAAAATCGAAGCGGGCTTTCTCAAGGCGCACACCTTCCTGCATTTCGACGCGGTGGACTGCGCCTGCCGCGTCTATTTCAACGACAGGGAGATAGGCACGCACATCGGCGGTTACACTCCCTTCTCCTTCGATGTCACCGATGTGGTCAAAGAGGGCGCCAACACCCTGCAACTCGTCGTCACCGACCCTTCCGACACTTCCTATCATTCGCGCGGCAAACAGCGCGTCAAGCACGGCGGAATATGGTACACGCCGCAGTCCGGAATATGGCAGACGGTGTGGATGGAAAGCGTGCCCGAGACCTATCTCAGGGATATGACCGTCATCCCCGACATCGATCGTGACAAACTCATAGTCAAACTGGACATAGCGGGCAAGGCGGACAGCGTCAACCTGGTGGTGTCCGACGGGCGCAACGCACTCGTCAACCAGAAAGCCGAGGGCGACACCGTCGTCATAGACCTGCCCGAATACGAGCTCTGGTCGCCCGAAAACCCCAAACTTTACGACCTCTATGTCAATGTCGGCGAGGATGTCGTGCGCTCCTATTTCGGGATGAGGAAATTCTCCGTCGTCACCGACAGAAAAGGTTTCAGGCGTCTTGCGCTCAACAACAAGCCCTACTTCCACACGGGCGTGCTCGACCAGGGCTACTGGTCGGACGGTATGCTCACGCCGCCCTCCAACGCCGCCCTCGAATACGATGTCAAGCTCGTCAAATCCATGGGCTTCAACATGATAAGGAAACACATCAAGATCGAGCCTTTGCGCTGGTACTACCATTGCGACCGCGAAGGCATACTTGTGTGGCAGGATATGGTGTCGGGCGGCACGACCTACAAATTCTCGGCGATCGGCACCCTGCCCTTCATCGGAATACATCTCAAGGACAACCGATACAAATTCTTCTCCCGCGCCGACGAGGAAGGCAGGAAGGAATTCGAGCGCGAAATGCTCGAGACGGTGAACCGTCTCAAGAACTGCGTGTCCGTGGCGATGTGGGTCATCTTCAACGAAGGCTGGGGACAGTTCGATTCCGTGGAAATGACGAGGAAGCTCGCCGCCGTGGACAGCACCCGCGTCATCGACAGCGTCAGCGGCTGGCACGACCAGGGCGAAGACACCTCGCAGCTCAAGAGTCTGCATGTATATTTCAAACCCGTACGCATACCCGACGACAAGCGTTGCATAGTGCTCAGCGAATTCGGCGGCTATTCCCTGCCCACCGAAGGGCACATGTTCAACCCGAACAAACTCTTCGGCTACAAGATGTACAAATCGCAGGAAGCCTTTGCCGAAGCGTTCGAAAAACTGTACGACAAACAGGTCATACCCAAAATCGCCGAGGGACTGTCCGCGACGGTGTACACGCAGGTGAGCGATGTCGAAGAGGAAATCAACGGCATAATCACCTACGACCGCAGAGTCATCAAACTGCCGCGCGAGGTGGCGCAGCGCGTGAACGCGCAACTGAAATACTGACAAAAAGGCACTTTCATTCGACCGAATGTGCATTTAAAAGTCGGATTGCGCAAACAGCGTCCGACCGACGCGGGTTGAACTCCCCCGCATAGGAGACGATTTATGAGTTACGCCGACAGCGTTTTCAAGGCCATGTGCCGCGACATAATAGACAACGGCGTGTGGGACACCGACCTCGCCGTGCGTCCGCGCTGGCTGGACGGCACGCCCGCGCACACCGTCAAGAAATTCTGCGTTGTCAACCGCTACGACCTCTCCCGCGAATTCCCGATAATCACGCTGCGCCGCACGGCTTTCAGGTCGGCGGTGGACGAACTGCTGTGGATATGGCAGAAGAAATCCAACAATGTCAGGGATCTGAACTCCCACATCTGGGACAGCTGGGCGGACGAGAGCGGCTCGATAGGCAAAGCGTACGGCTACCAGCTCGGAGTCAAGCACATCTATCCCGAAGGCGAATTCGACCAGGTGGACAGGGTGATATACGACCTGAAGCACAATCCCGCTTCCCGCCGCATAATGACCAACATCTACAACTTTCAGGACCTGCACGAAATGCACCTGTATCCCTGCGCCTACTCGATGACATTCAATGTCACGGGCGACAGACTCAACGCAATCCTGAACCAGCGCAGTCAGGACACCCTCACCGCCAACAACTGGAATGTCGTACAGTACGCCGTACTCGTGCACATGCTGGCGCAGGTGAGCGGACTCAAGGTCGGCGAATTCGTCCATGTCATTGCCGACGCGCACATCTACGACCGCCACATACCCATTGTGGAAAAGGTGCTGCAAAATCCCGAATACCCCGCCCCGAAGCTCGTCGTCAACCCCGATGTGAAAGACTTCTACGACTTCACCGTGGACGACTTCGCGCTGGAGGGCTACGAGTACACGCCGCTGACCGACAAAATAGAGGTAGCGGTATAAAATAACCGTTTAGATAGCAGGTTTTCGGCGCGTTCCGAACGCCGCCGACAATGTTCGACGCCGTGCGCAAGCGCTCCCGCCGCCGCCCGCGTCCCGCGGTACAACCCTCGGCGCAAAACGGCGACGCTCCAACGGAAACCTCCGCGAAACACCCGCTCAGATTACGGGCTTTCGACAAAAAACGACAACAAACGCGATACGGTCGCGCACAACAGTAACGACGGCAAAAGAATGAAATCGATAGTAGCAGTTGACGAAAAATGGGGAATAGGCAAGAAAAACGGCTTGCTTTTCGACATCAAGGCCGATATGCGCCACTTCGTGGAGCACACCCGCGGCAAAACGGTCGTCATGGGCAGCAACACCCTGCTTTCGCTTCCGAACGGTATGCCCCTCAAAAACCGCGTCAACATAGTGCTCAACCCCGAAGGCGACGACAATGACGCCGCAACCAAAGGCTACATCCTCGTCCGCTCGGTGGACGAATTGCTGAAAAAGGCGTCCGAATACCCTGCCGACGAAGTCTATGTCGTGGGCGGCGCAATGCTCTACCGCACCCTGCTCCCGTACTGCGACACCGCAATAGTCACCAAGGTGCGCGCCGACGGAGACGCCGAAGTGTTTTACGAGAACCTCGACCGGCTCCCCGAATGGCGCCTCGTCGAAGAGAGCGCGCCCATAGAGGACAACGGCTACACTCTCACCTTCTGCACCTACCGCAATTCCGCGGCAAAGCCCTTCTGAGAGCGTCCTCAGCCCGTCGCCCCGTCCGTCGTAGCCCCGTCCGTCGCGCCGGCACCGCGCCGAAGCACGGCACAACAGTTACGGTTCACAGTTCACAGCCGCGGCGCCGCCAAGCCGCCACGCCGCCACGGATGACCGTGCGGCACGGTCATCCCTCAAAGACAGCCGCTCCCGCCGCATTATGCGGTTTGTATAAATGGAACTCACCTCAAAGAAAGTAAGCAGGAAATTGCCTGAATTTCCGCGTATAAAGAATTTGCTTGCAAACAGTTTCCCAAAAAACGAGCGTTATCCGCTGTGGTTGCTCACGGCACGAGCCGCCCGCCGCGATGTCGATTTCCTGGCATATTACGACGACGGCGCCTTTTGCGGCATTTCCTACGGCGTCAAAGCGGAAAATACACTTTTCGTGTTGTATCTTGCGGTTGACGAGGATATGCGCTCCAAAGGCTACGGCTCGGCGATACTTGCCGAAATAGGCAAAATAGCAGGCGAACGCAGTATCACGCTCAACGCCGAAGCCCCCGACCCTTCCGCCGACAACAACGCCGAGCGCGAAAGGCGAATGGAGTTTTACAGGCGTAACGGCTTTATCGACACGGGCTATCGCCTGGTGGAAAAGTCGCTGACGCACGCGGTGCTGTGCAACAGCGCCGATTTCTCGCCGCGCGCCTACACAAAGGCGCTTCGCAAGCTGTCCTGCGGGGTTTACACGCCGCACCTGGAGCGTCTCTTCTCCCGCACGCAACCGCCGACCAACTGAAATCACACAAATCGTGTACTATTATTTTCCGTCGTCTTACCTCGCGTTTGCCGAGCCTTTCTCCGAGTGCGGCAAAACGCGGTATACTTATCGTGTTTTTATCTACGAATGCGCTCTTTCCCGATAAAACAGCCGCCGATTTGCGTATGACTCCGACCGCAAAACAAACGGCACGGACGAAACCGTCCGTGCCGTACTTTTTTTCATCGGGTCAATTTCCGCTTCGTCCGCTGCGGCAACGCCGCCTTCGGGCGCGGCAACCTCAGAAGAGTTCGTACCCCGCTTCGAAGCACGCCTGATTGGAAGGAATGAACTGCGGTTTTGCCGCAAACACCTTCGCAATGGTGTCCATCATGACCTGCTTGGGGAATATTCCCGACAGCTTGACATACGCTCCGAGGACGACGAGGTTGGAAGCCTTGTCGTTGCCCACTTCGTGCGCAATTTTGTTGGCCTCGACATAGTATACCTTGACATCGTCACGGTCGCACTTGTCGGAAATCAGCGAGCTGTTGATGATGACCAGTCCGCCCTCTCTCACCTTGTCCTGGAATTTGTACAGGCTGGGGGTGTTCATCGCGATGAGGCAATCGGGAACGGCGATTATGGGCGACGCCACTTCTTTTTCGTCGATGACGACGGAACAGTTTGCCGTGCCCCCGCGCATTTCGGGGCCGTAGGAAGGCAGCCATGTGGCGGCCATGTTTTCGTACATGGCGGCGTATGCGAGCATCTGTCCGAGAGACAGCACGCCTTGTCCGCCGAAACCTGCAACTATGACTTTTTCCATACTACTTGACCTCCTTGAACACGCCGAGAGGATATTGCGCCGTCATCTCGTTCTTGACATAGTCGAGCGCCTTGACGGGCGACATGTGCCAGTTGGTGGGGCAAGTGGACAGCAATTCCACGAACGAGAAACCTTTGCCGTCAATCTGGTTCCGGAACGCCTGCAAAATGGCCTTCTTCGCCTTCTTGATGTTCGGCACATCGGCAAGCGAGCAACGCGCTATGAAACTGGGGCCGTCGAGGGTCGCCAGCATTTCGCTGACGCGGATGGGATTGCCGTTGACCTTGGCGTCGCGCCCCGCGGGGCAAGTGGTCGCTTTCTGTCCGAGCAAGGTGGTGGGAGCCATCTGTCCGCCCGTCATGCCGTAAATGGCGTTGTTGATGAATATGACGGTGATATTGACGCCTCTCGCCGCGGCGTGGACGATTTCCGCCATACCTATGGACGCGAGGTCACCGTCGCCCTGATAGGCAAAGACGATGTTGTCGGGATTGGTGAGTTTGATACCGGTGGCCACTGCGGGAGCCCTGCCGTGAGCGGCTTCCTGCATATCGCAGTTGAAGTACTTGTAGGCAAACACGGCGCAACCGACGGGCGCTATGCCGACGACTTTGCCTTTGAGCCCCAGTTCTTCGAGCGCCTCGGCGACCAGCCTGTGCGCTATGCCGTGAGTGCACCCCGGGCAATAATGCAACGGAGTGTCGGTGAGCATTTCCGTTTTCTTGAATACGACTGCCATATTACGCCTCCTTGCACACGAAGTCCACGATGTCCTCGGGACTCATCACATTGCCGCCCGTGCGGTTGAAGAATTCCACGGGTTTTCTACCTGCGACGATGAGTTTGACATCCTCGACATACTGTCCCATGGACAGTTCGACGGCGACGAACTTCTTGACCGAAGCCTGCGCGGCGAGGTCGGAAAGCGCATCCTTGGGGAAAGGATAAAGCGTAATCGGGCGGAAAAGCCCCGCCTTGACGCCCTTTGTGCGCAGCAGATCGACCGCGCTCTTGGCGATACGAGCGACCGTGCCGTAAGCCGTGACGACGACTTCGGCGTCCTCGGTGAGATATTCCTCGAACATCGTCTCGTTGGCGCACATATCGTCATAGACTTTCTGCAGTTTATGGTTCATCTCCTCGAGTTCGTCGGGGACGATGTACAGCGAGTTGACGACGCGGCGGGACGCGCCGAAACCTTCGCCCGTGGTAGCCCAGGGCTTCTTGGGGAAAGTCGCGGGGTCTTTCATATCGGGAAGCGTCACGGCTTCCATAATCTGACCGAGCATACCGTCGCCGAGTATCATGACGGGCAAGCGGTACTTCTCAGCCTTGTCGAAGGCGTCGTAAACGAGGTTGACGCACTCCTGCACGGAGCACGGTCCGTAAACGAGCATTCTGTAGTCGCCGTGACCGCCGCCCTTGACGGCCTGGAAATAGTCGCCCTGAGCGGGCTGGATTCCGCCGAGACCGGGTCCGGAACGCACCATATTGATGATGACGCACGGCAGTTCCGCGCCGCAGATGTAGGAAATGCCTTCCTGTTTGAGGCTGACGCCGGGGCTGGACGAGCTGGTCATGGCCCTGCCGCCCGCGCCTGCGGAGCCGTACACCATATTGATGGCGGCGATTTCGCTTTCCGCCTGAATGAAATGACCGCCGACCTGAGGCAATCTCCAGCTCATATACTCGGGGATTTCGTTCTGCGGGGTGATGGGATAGCCGGCGTAAAATCTGCACCCGCCGCGCACCGCGGCTTCGGCTATCGCTTCGTTACCTTTCATAAGTTTTCTTTCCGCCATATTATCTCTCCACCGTAATAACGCAGTCGGGGCACATAGTGGCGCAGAAAGCGCAACCGATGCACTTTTCGGGGTCGGTTTCCTCGACGACGAAATAGCCCTGATTGTTGCTCGTTGTGGGCGACACACGAAGTATTTGCTTCGGGCACACCGACACACAAAGTCCGCAACCTTTGCAGGCTTCCTTGTTGATTGTGATTTTTGCCATAAAAACCTCTACATTGTTTTTAGTGCACCAACGATGGTGCACTAAAAGGAATTTTTATTCGGTTTGCATCATCGGGGGTTATTCGTCGGACCCCGCAATAATCTTGTTGAACTGTTCCATTAGCATAGCGAACTGGGCGTCTTCCGCGCTGTTGCCGGCAGGTGCGGCGGCTGCGGCGGGAGCGGCAGGCTGTGCGGGAGCAGCGGGAGCGGCAGCGGGCTTCGGCGCGGCAACTCTCTTGGGTCTCTCGACGACTTCGCCGGGAACGACTTTCTTATAGCCGCTGGGAAGGACAGTCTGGATGGCGGCGTTCATATCGAGGGTGATGACCTTGTTGCAGAGCGCGCTGTTCTTATCGGGCTCGATCACACCGGCGATGACATCCTTGCCGTAACCCTTGAGATAAGAGATGAGCGGGGTGATGTCGCCTTTGCCGTACATAAGGAAGAAACCGTCGACATTGGGATACTGAGCCAGTCTCGCCGCGTCGATGACCTGACGAAGGTCGAGCTTGCCCTTTCTCTTCTTGGGAAGAGAGGAAAGAGCGTCATAGCTGTTCTCCTGAATGAACTCGCCGTAGTCTTTGGTGCGTTTTGCGGAATAGCCGTAGAATTTGCACACAGCGACCTCGCCGAAATTGGACAGCTCCTCGAGGGCTGCTGCGAACACGGCAAACGGAACTCTGATGCTCTCGATATCGGCGAGAACGACATATTTCTTTGCTGCTGCCATAATTTTCTCCTTTTTTTGCGGCGAAACCGCAATCTCTTATTGGTTCTTTATGACTATACTATATAATAACAGTATAGATTTGTCTATAATTTGGCGGAATTTTTTTGCTCCCTTTTGTAGTAGTAGAGCCACTGTTGCACATAACCGGCGTACTCGCCGTAGCGTTCCACGAGGGTGACGGCGAGTTTTTCCGCACTCATTCCGCCGTATTCTCCGTCGAACACCTTGAGTATCCAGGTGTCCACGGGAAAGACATCCTTGCGCCCGAAGCCGAAGAGCAACGCGCAGTCCGCCACCTTGCGCCCGACGCCTTTGAGAGACATCAGCCGCTCGCGCAGCTCCGTCGTGGGCAACCGTTTCCACTCCTCGAGGTCGGTGTCGAGAATAGTTTTCGCGGCGGAGACGAGATAGGGCGCGCGGTACCCCGCGCCGATACGGACGAAAAAGTCCTCTCCCGCGTCGGCAATCGCCGACGCCGTGGGAAATGCGCGGTAACCGCCCATATCCTCTCCGAGCCCGTCGCACATCCTCTCGATGACGGCTTTTATTCTGGGTATGTGATTGTTCTGCGAAACGAGGAAAGAAAAGATTGTCTCAGCGGCGTCCTGCCTCAGGATATGTATCCCCTTGCCGAAGTCGATTGCCGACGAAACAAGCCCTTTATCCTGCATTTTCAACTGTATTATATCATAATTTGTGTCGAAATCAAGATATTTTTTGAAAAACTCGGCGTCGTCGCAGACGGCGGAATACCCCTCGCCCTCGTCGCGGAAAACGGCACGGTGGCCGCCCGCGCAAAGCGTCGTCTCCCCGCCCTCCTCGCGATAGCGGAAAACCTGCCCGCAGTTGAGCGTCGCGGCGAGGTCGAAGGTGGGAGATTTCTCTATGTAAAGTTCCATAAAAACAAAAAAGCCGAGATTGCTCTCGGCTTCCGTTCAGTCCGCGTAAACGGAGACTTGTTTCTTGTCCTTGCCCTTGCGCTCGAACCTCACCACGCCGTCCGCCGTCGCAAAGAGCGTGTCGTCCTTGCCGATACCCACATTGGTACCAGGATGGAATTTGGTTCCGCGCTGACGCACGAGAATGTTGCCCGCCAGAACGAACTGACCGTCGGCGCGCTTGGGGCCCAGTCTCTTCGCCGCGCTTTCGCGACCGTTGTGAGAGGAACCCGTTCCTTTCTTGTGCGCAAACAATTGGATTTTTATAAACATATCACTTTACCTCCAGATTGATGAAGTCCGAGTACTGCTCGTACAGGTCGGACACCCCGAGACAGGCGGTCGCGAGAATGGTATCCGCGTCGTGCGCTTGTCTCTCTGTAAGTTCGTCGGGGAGCATTGCCGACAGCCGCGCCTGCTTCTCGTCCACTTCGTACCTGACGGATATTCCCGCCTTGCACATCAGCCCGAGAACCGCCGTCTGCACCACGGAACTCACCGCCGCACAGACAATATCGCTGCCCTCTTCGGCATAGTCACTGTGCCCTTCGCAGGTCACCCCGACATATTTGCCGTCTTTCAGGAAAAACCTGACGGATGTCATACTCAGCCTTTGATTGCCGTTATCTTCAGCTCGGTGTACGGCTGACGATGACCTTGACGCTTTCTGATTTGCTTCTTGGGCTTGTAGTGGAAGACGAGAACCTTGGGGAACTTGCCCTGCGCGTTGACCACTGCTTCGACTTTCGCCGCCGCTGCGTCTGCGCCCGCCTTCACGCCGCCCTTGTCGTCGGCCACCAGCAAGACTTCGAGTTCGACCTTAGCGCCCACTTCTGCGTCGATTTTCTCGACCTTGACGAGCATGTCTTTCTCGACCTTGTACTGCTTGCCGCCGCATTTGACGATTGCGTACATATTATACCTCCTCTGCCCGGTCTCGCCGTTATGGTGGTGCGAAGCACACTTAAAAGACCACTTCCGAGCGGCTCGGAGACTACTTTAACAGAAATCCCCGTCCCTGTCAAACAAAATACCCGACTTTTTCACGCGCCCGCCCCCGCGTGCGCAAAAACCGCAATATAATGTGCCCGCGCCCGACAGCCGCAAGCGCCGTCACCCTTTACGCGCCGCATAAATCAATCCTCTTCTCCTCTCCCGACCTCTCCCGCGCTTCCGTTTTCCTCCCCTGCCACACCGCCCGCCGCCCGCCGCCCGCCTTGCACACCCGTTGACACGAGTTTTGCGTGACAGCGCGGCAAAATTGTTTGACACCGCGCGCGGAATGGAATATAATGCCATAGCAAAGCCTGTGCGTGGGTGGCGGAATTGGCAGACGCGCTAGATTCAGGTTCTAGTGAGCAGTACGCTCATGTGGGTTCAAGTCCCGTCCCGCGCACCATACAAGAATAATACGAACCAAGAAGACGATTCGAGGTTCGTATTATTTTTTGCAAGAGATTTCTTCGGGGCCATTGTCCGCTTGCAATAACACCTCAGAATTTGCCTCTTTCGGCAGGCTCAGGTTCGCATAGTTCTCGCGGATGCCAACGGCCGCAAAATCGTCGCTTAAAACATGCATAGAAAGACTTTGAGAGCCGAGTAAGGTTTGTTCCTTGCTCGGCTCTTTTGCTGTCTATGATACGTTTCCCGACCTGTACGCAACGATTTTGGCTTTGTTCCGTTGACTTCCGCCGGCTCGCTATTTAGTGCACTGATATTTACCGTCCTATGCACCTCCGCCTGTTGCCCGAAAAAGGCAAATACAAATTCAGAGGTGTTAAAATGGAAATGTTGGTAACCAAGTTCTCAAACGGAAAGTATCGTAACGAAGGCGAATTGTTCGATGAACCTATTTCTGCCGAGAACGTCAAACTTATGGGCGAAATGATTGCTTTGCAGGCTTTACATACCGTTAAAAAGTTCGATATGAAAGTTGCAGACAGGCTGTATATCGGTCTCATCAAAGACCTGCACCATATGGGCGAGATAGACTATATCGTATCGGACGGCTATGATGTGGCACAAACGGCAATCTGCTTTCTGTATCAATTCGTTGGTCATACAGCCAATGAAATCTACGGCAAAGACCGCAAAGGAAAGGAAATCACAATCAAACTTGCCTGCTATCGCGAAGTAGATCATTTCATCAATCTTCTTCGTAACAGACCGGATCGGAGAGGAACAATCGTTGAACCCATAGATCTTACAGACTATACAGCTCTGCCAATGGATCCCGTGAATTGCTTTGAACAGGAACAGACGGATTACAGCAAATACGATGAACTTGTAGGTGCGCTACAGTTATCCGCTTTGGAACTCGCCATTCTGAACTGTTATATGAATGGTATGAGGCAATCCGAAGTCTGCGCCGAACTTGGCATCGGCAGAGGTACTATAAATCATCGCAAGGCAAGCATCCGCCAGAGATATTACAGGCTATACGGCGAAATTTGACATGACGCTGAATTGCATGCAAACATCAAGGCAGAAATCATAATCTAATGTCCGCCTTGCCTTTTAGTCTGACAAATGCGCTTCATCAATGTTTATTATTTCCACACATCCTTCAATATTTCCCAGCTATCCGAATGGATATCATCGCTATAATTTTCCGTGCAGATACATAATTCTTCGCTTTGCTTGTCGTATCGGACAAAACCGCCTTTTATGGCGTGTTTTTTTAGATATGATTGCAGCACTTCAAACTTTTTTGACGAGAAAATATCAATGTCTTCACTGTCTCCGCTACGCGTAAATCCGCCTTTTGTTTCGATAATCCAAGTTTCACCGCTTACAGACAAAACATAATCGGGATAGAACAGCTTTTGCGCGCCACTGTTGTCGTTGTACACGATAGAGAAATGCTCATCGCCTTTGTCGCCGTTTTTATAAATCCAATCCACAGCCTCGCAAGTTTCGCAAAACTTCTCAAACTTCTTTTCCGAAGACGATCGCGGCTCTGCCGATAACAAGTATCCCTGATACACGTTTTTAGTGCTTTCGGTTTGCACCTTGCTTGTGGCGTCATAAGTGAACAGCATAGATTGCGGAATGGTAAATGCCTTTTCAGAAACGGGATTGTCCGAGATAACCATTTGTGCAAGTTGTGCCGCCATCGCATCGCGGAAAATGCGGCGCAGTAAATCGGTGTTATTGATCACGAACGCATATAATTCACGCGTCGTAAGCGCAAGCACCTTTTCAGAGTAAGAATACTTCTCTCCGAACAGCTTGCCCAATATTGTGTTCATATAGGCATAGGGCATTCCGATTTCCAGACCTATTTTGCCTACGCGGTTGTGGTACTCTCGTCCGTGCGTATGCGTGTTGATAGGCTCTTTCACGGCAATTGCATTGAGCTTGTCTTTTTCGGAAAGCTCGGAAAGCGCAACCACATTGCCCGACAAGGTGTAGCGCACAATGCTGTCCGAAAAAATATAGCCTTTACTTTCCAGTCGCACTCGATTTTGCTTTTTATCTCCCGTCAAGCCGTACTCGCTTTTAAGGTGCTTTGCAATGGCAGCAAGTGCGCGGCGCGGATCGCGCAAGTCCGTGACCATGGTGCGCTGCTCTTTGATAAGGGAAAAAGTTTTATATTCGTTCTTCAAAAACAGCGTCTTTGCTTCCAACGCTGACTTGCCGAGGCTTGTTTTAACGCCTTGCGTAAACTTACCGTCAAAGGTGTAGAGATAACAGCTGTCCAGCGCGTCGTTGTCGTAATGTTTTGCCTCCGGCATACGGCGTATGCGCCCGATGGTCTGCACCTCGAAAGTTTCGTCCATATTTTCACGCAGTTTGACGAGGATATAAGCTCTCGGACAGTCCCATCCCGTTGCAACAGCTTGCTTTATGATGACGGCGACTTGTTCTCCGCTGTTTTCGGAGATATTATCGAGGTTTTCGTGCCGTCCCGAAAGCCATACGGCAAGCGTACCCGCCTCGTATGTAATGCCGTTCCGTTCAAAAAACTTTTCCACCGTGTCCAAAAGCAGGTCGGAATTGTTGGGAAGCTGCACAACGATGAGCGGATTGACATCTTTGCCTCTCTGCAAAAGCAAAGACCTGAGTTCGCGCTGTTTGGCAAGGGCTTTATCCAAAAGATAATCCGTTTGATTTTGCGTCTCCACGACTTGCGGAAAATTCTCGTTGATGACGAGCAGCTTTTTGATAAGCCCCTCTGCGATGACCTCCTCTTCGGGAATCTCAATGAGCTTTGCTTTTTTGTCATAAAGCGGCGTTGCCGAACAGCGGATGATCTTGTCTGTCTTGAACAGCTGCACGACCTCATCGGCTTTCGCCGTGAAATTCTGATGGCTTTCGTCGATGACAATCTTGAAAGACAGCCCGCCATTGAAGGCTTTTTCTATCCATTCGAGGAAGTTGGTGCGCTCACTGTCTTTCAAGGCGTTGTTGCCTTTTTTTGTCAGCTTCTCCCAGTTGATAAAGCAGGCGTCGTTTTCGGCAAAACCCGACGTCATCACATCGGCAAGGAGTTTTGTCTGCGCGTTGTGGATATAGGCATCCATCTTCGCCTTGCTCTGCTCTTCAAGGTTGCCCTTGCCGGGCGTGAGCCACACAAACACCGTCCTCGCGTGCCCCTGCATATACTCGTTCATAAAGTGGGTGAGAATAATCGTTTTGCCGCTGCCCGTCGGACTTTTGAGTATAATATCACGGCAGGGTTCGTCCATGCTCTCCAAAAGGTCTTTTATAGCTCTCAACTGAAACTGCATAAGTTCAATATTCATACTTCAGCCCTCCAATTCGCGGTAATAGTAATCGGGAATAATATTTACCGCAATGCTGCGGTCTTTGAACAAAGTTTCCTGTGCCTCGCTTGGCAGCACGTCGTGTCCGAGATAAATTGCACGGCACTCGTTCGGGGTATGCGCAGCAAAGTTATCCAGTTCCTGTTCAGTAAGTATAATGGCTATCTCGGCATTGCCGTTGAAACTGATGCCGTTTTCAAGTTCTACAAGCTCACGGATATGCTTCAAAAGTTCATCCGCATATTCATAATACAGCTTGTCCGAGATAGGTACAAAGTCCACTTTGAAATATTTCAGACTGGCTTTATTATTTTTCGAAATGACATTTTTCAAACGAGTATAAGCAATTTCACGACAGATATTCTTTTCAGAACTCGTACACATTATAAATCGACGAGTCCCATCATCTTCATCGTTTAAGTCTAAAACAGCGTGCCCTGTTGAAGCAGAGCCAGCAAAAAAGTCTAACACAAGAATATCTTTACGAGTATGATAATTTAGGAATTGTTTCAGCATTTTTGTCGGTTTCTTACCGCTGTTAAAGCCCACACCACCTTCGTGGCGAATATTTCCAAAATCAGCACTAAAATCATAAAAGTTTGGAATAACGCCTAACTTTATGGCTGTTCCTTCTTCTAAACCTTTTCTTTTTTCTAACGGAACACCTGTAAACATTTTGCCTTTTGTCGCTGTTGATTTTTGTGGACCTGTGAAATATCTATAACCAAGTCCATCTTCGCCCAATCCGTATATTTTGTATAGGCATTGATACCCGTCAATATTCAAACGTGGCTCCACTACTTTTTGATACATTTTTCCGTGTCCCGTGCCCGAATAAATACTACCCGTTACCCACGTTTCTTTCAAGTTATCAATATCAGGGGGATTTTCAGTTATAGACCATTCGCCCTTTTTGAAAATCTCAACTGTTCTATCGCCAATTTGAACTGTTTCAGGTGTTGCAAGTTCTTTAATTTGAAACTTAAAAGAATCAAGTGAATATGTTGTTTTAGGTCTATTAGGCAAAAAACTCATTATGTTTTTAGCATAAATTAAGACATATTCAATACACTCTTGAAAAGCCTTCTTTTCGTTCAAACTTTTATTAGCATATCTAACTTGAATATGGTGTATTGACAATAAGTTATGTTCGCCAAAAACAGTATCGCAAATAAGTTTTAAGGGGGCATATTCGTTATCATCTATAGAAATAAAAATTACGCCGTCGTTTGCCAATAATTTATGAGCAGTGATAAGTCGTTTTTCCATAAAAGAAGACCATTTGCTATGGCGAAAAGTATCTTCATTGTCAATATACTTATCGTTATATATAAAATCTTCTTTTCCCGTGTTGTAAGGGGGGTCTATATAGATTAAATCAATCTTGCCTTTATGCGTTTTTTCCAACAGTTTAAGGCTTGCTAAATTGTCGCCTTCAAGCAAGAAATTCATATTACCGCCGTTATCAATAAACAGGTCTTTTTCTTCGGTCAAAACGGGCGTATTCTGTTCCAAAATCTCGTCAATCGTCTCACGGTGTTCTTCAAACACCAGCCCGTACTTTTTGCCTTTGATGTCCTTTTCTATATCAGCAATATAGGCAAGAAGTTGTGCGGTGTTTTCATCCTGCGGAGCGGAAGCGATATAAGACTTTATCGCCTTGATCTTCGCAACCAACTGTTCGCGTTTTTCCTTTGAAACATTCGTTGACACGGAACTTTATCATCAAGTACCGAATTTATTCGGTGAACAAACACGTTTTGAATTTGTTCACCGAATATTGTAATACATGAACAACAGAACGTCGCCTTGTTCATAAATCAGGGTTTATATGAACAAATCGCCAGATACACCGTATCGAAAATTGACTTTACAGTGCGTTTTTGCTATACTTATCTATAAGAAAGGACATCAGTTACAATAATCGGTGTACTTTTTCTTCCCCACTCAAAGCAATTTCCCGAGTCTGTTCATCATATCTGCCTTATGCTCCATAAGGGAGTGGGCATAGCGGTTGAGAGTGACGGTCGGATTCTTGTGACCGAGAATCTCGGAAAGCGTTTTTACATCCATGCCGCATTCTAACGCGCGAGTGGCAAAGGTATGCCGCAAGGAATGAAATCCTTTGTGCGGAATATTCAGCCTTTTCAGGAGCAATTCAAAACTTCGTTGATAGGAGCGGACGGAAACAGGCTTTCCGTTTGCAGATACCACGAAGGGCGAATCGCTCCTTTTCTTTACATCTTTAAGAATAGGCAGAAGTTGTTTCGGCAGCGGTATCACGCGGCGGGAAGTGGCGGTTTTCGGCTCGTCGATGATAAGCCCGGCTTTGCCATCGTGACAGGACTTGGAAACGGTGAGAATGCCTTTTGCAAAGTCAATATCGCTCCATTGCAGGGCGATGAGTTCCCCGATACGCAGTCCGCTGTAAAGGCATAGTAAAATACCGAAAAGTTTGTCCTTTTTACTGTTAAGTACGGCTTGTTCGATTTGCTTTTGCTCTTTCAGCGAAAAGCATTCCACGGGCCTTTCAATGAGCTTCGGGCGCTTGATTTTATTTGCCGTATATTCATTTGCCACTCCTATCAAATGCGCCGTTTGAAGCGAACTCTGCAAAACGGATATAATTGCATTTACGCTATTTGCAGACAAACCGTTGCCTGTTTTACAATTGCCGCTTTCAAGAAGTTTCGTTATAAAATTTTGTAAAACAAGAGCGGATAATTCGCTTATTTCACACTTGCCGACATCCGTGGAAATGTGTTTATCGATAATAAGTGCATACCTTTCGTAAGTTCGCACTTTGACAGACGGCTTAATGTAGTTTTCAAGCCATATATCCAACCATTCTGCGTATTTCATTTTACCTCCTTATTTTGCAACTGACGATGGAACGTGTGCTTGTCTTATACAAGTGGCGGCGCGCTGACGCGCTCCGCCAGACAAGCACACGTAAACCGACAGTTGCGCAAGCCGCAAAGAAATGCGGCGGTTGCGGAGCCGTCCCCGCTGAACCGCTCGGGATTCGGCATCCGCTTATCCCGCCGTCATGAATTTCCGGTTTGCGGTATTGATTTTTACTCAATTTCTTCATGTTGTCCATTGGGTTTTCAGTTGAAGTGCTGTCCGAAGATATAAGCCTTTCACAATTCCGCTATCCGCCCATGCAACCCTTACGTGCGCTTGTCTTATACGAGCAAGGCGATACATCGGCATTTTGAAAGGGCTGCTTCTTTTCTTTCGGCGCGTTGAAATATTCATTTATCTGCAATTCG
>CALVTH010000019.1 GCA_944360115.1 uncultured Clostridia bacterium | reverse complement strand
GGGCGTGATTGCGGTGTAGGAAGCGGCATAGTTGTCGCTTTCGGGGATTCTGGCGTAGGCATAATATTCGCCGACGGGAATGGTGCAGGGTACCTCTCCCATATTGTACGCAGGCGTAATGTGCAGCCAGTATTCGGCTTTCTGCTCGTCGGTGAGGGCGTCGAACGCCGCCTTGTAGACGCAGTAAAACATGGGCTCGTCGCCGTCCGTCGCGGAATAACCTCCGACGGTCGGGGTGGGGTTGGCTTCGTCATACTCCCATTCGTTGTGCGGCAGCGAGAGGGTGAGGTCGGTGCGCACGACGCTTTCGACCGTGAAAAGCATTCTCGCCTGAAATTCGTCCTTGTCGAAGACTATCTGATAGTAACCCGCGTCGGGCACGGCGGGCATTTCGGAAAGCGGAATATCCTCGATGTCTATTTTCAGGTACGACACGGAGTATTCGTCCGCAGAGAGATCTTTGGTCGAGCCGTCCGAATAATATTGCCTGACCGTGAATGTCGGCAGTATGTCTTCATAGGCGGTGCCGTACGGGAACGAGCCGAGATCCCAGAAAGTGGAGCGGTCGACGCCGTCGCCGTCTATGAACTGAATGCTTTGCGGGGTCGCCTGGTCGCCGCTTGAGGGATTGCAGGCGGCAAGCGCGGTTGTGCACACCGCCAGCGCGACGAGGAGCACAATCAGGCCCAGAAACTTTTTCATAATCCTTCCTCCTTGACGGAAGTTCACACTTTATTTTGTGCGCGGCGGGGGAATGTATGACTCTCCCGCCGTGCGCTTTCCGCTCCGACGGACAAAAAAAACGGGAGAGTTGCCCTCTTCCGTTGTCGGAGACGGATTTACAGCGCTTGCATCGTGTGTTGTAAATCTTCCATCTGTCTAGAAAATAACACAAATACGCCGCGGTGTCAACGGCAAAGGCTGCGGCGGCGCGTGGGCGGGGTCTGCGAGGGCAGAGCGGCAACCCGCGGGCGGAAACGGAAGCAACGGCGGAAGCGGTGGGCGGTGACAACTTGCGGGCGGGGCAGAGACGACGGCAGAAGCGGGAGACGACGGCAACTTGCGGGAGCGGCGGCGGTGCGGTTCGCTGATAAAAACGGAGACGCGGCAGGCGCCGCGTCTCGCTTTGCTTTTGACGCTTTCCGCGCGGAGGAGCAATCTCGATAATGCGCGGAAAACGGCTTTTGCTGTGTCTTTTCGTCCGATAAAGTGCCGTTACAGTATATTTTTGACGGCGGCGGAAATGCGTTCCGCAACATACGGACGGTTCATAGTATAGAGGTGTATGCCTTGCACGCCGTTGGTCACCAGGTCGACAATCTGGTCGACGGCGTAGGCGATTCCCGCGTCGCGGAGAGCCTCGGGGTTGTCCTCGTAGCGCGCCATCATCGTCGTGAATTTCCTGGGCAGGGTGGCGCCGCACAGCGACACTATGCGCTCGATTTGTTTCTTGTTGACGACGGGCATTATTCCCGCTTCGACGGGCACATCTATGCCCGACACGCGGCAACGCTCTATGAGACGGTAGAAATATTCGTTGTCGAAGAACAGTTGGGTGACCAGCTGGTCCACGCCCGCGTCCACTTTGCGTTTGAGGTTGCGGATGTCCTCGACTATGCTCGGCGATTCGATGTGACCCTCGGGATAGCAGGCGGCTATGACGTTGAAATCGCCGTGCGCGCGGATGAATTCGATGAGGTCGCTCGCGTACCTGAAATCGCCTGCGGGCGCGCCGCCCGACGGGATGTCGCCGCGCAGGGCGAGGATGTTCTCTATCCCCGCCGCGCGGAGTTTGTCGAGGCAATTCAGCACATCCGCCTTGGTGAGGCCTATGCAGGGCAGGTGCATGACGCTCTCTACGCCGTAGGTGTTCTTGATTTCCGACGCTATCGAGAGGGTTATGTCGCTGTTTTCGCTGCCGCCCGCGCCGTAGGTCACGCTTATGAAGTCGGGCGAGAGCGCTTTCAGCCGTTCGACGGTGGTGAAAATGCTGTCCGACGGGTCGGTGCGCTTCGGCGGGAAAACTTCGAAGGAAAACACCGTTTTTTCGTCGAACAGGGTTTTAGTCTTCATTTCTCAGCTCCTTGGCGGCAGCCACAAGATTGACAAGGCTCGGCACGGTCTCCGTCCAGCCGCGGGTCTTGAGTCCGCAGTCGGGGTTGACCCACAGTTTTTCGCGGGGGATACGCGACAGCATTTTGCGGAGCGCGGCGACGATTTCTTCCTTGGACGGCACGCGCGGCGAGTGAATGTCGTACACCCCGGGGCCCACTTCGGTGCGGAAGTCGGAGGCTTTGAGGTCGTCGAGTATTCTTAGGTCGGAGCGCGAAGCCTCGAAAGTGATGACATCGGCGTCCATATTGTCTATGTCGCGTATGATGTCGCCGAATTCGCTGTAGCACATGTGCGTGTGAATCTGCGTTTCGGGGCGCACGCCGCTGTGCACGAGACGGAAAGCGGGGATTGCCCAGTCGAGATAATCGGCTTTCCAGTCGGCTTTTCTGAGGGGCAGTTTTTCGCGGAGAGCGGCTTCGTCCACCTGAATGATTTTTACGCCGTTGGCTTCGAGGTCGAGCACTTCCTCGCGTATGGCAAGGGCGATTTGCATTGCGCTTTCGCGCAGGGTGATGTCCTCGCGCGGGAAA
This sequence comes from uncultured Clostridia bacterium, assembly GCA_944360115.1. Classification (GTDB taxonomy): domain Bacteria; phylum Bacillota; class Clostridia; order Christensenellales; family CAG-917; genus Limadaptatus. The sequence goes on along the minus strand of CALVTH010000019.1, from coordinate 28,636 downwards.
GACCAGTTGAGAATGGTGACTGGACCCGTCAGCATACCCTTGACGGGCTTGTCGGTGACGCTCGCGGCGAATTTCGACCACTTGACGGTCATCGGCGCGGAGCGCGACACATCGCCCCACACGACGGGAGGCTTGACGCAGCGCGTGCCGTAGGACTGCACCCACGCGTTTTCGGTGAACAGATAGCCGTCGAGGTTTTCGCCGAAATATTCCACCATATCGTTGCGCTCGAATTCGCCGTGCACCAGCACATCGAGACCGATTTCTTCCTGTTTTCTTATGCACTCGGCGATTTTGTCGCGCAGGAAACTCTCGTAGTCGGCGTCGGACAGCTCGCCCTTCTTATGCTTTGAGCGCGCCGCCTTGACATCCGCGGTCTGCGGGAAAGAACCTATCGTCGTGGTGGGGAAGAGCGGAAGCGCGAAACGCTCTTTCTGTATTTTTTCGCGGGTGTAAAAGTCGGGCTTTCTCTCGAAATCGGCTTCCGTCAGCGCGGCGACGCGGGCGCGCACCGCAAGGTTTTCGCCGCTTCTCGGGGAGGCGAACAGCGCGACATTTTCGGCGTATTCTTCCGTCTCTTCGGGGACGGGCGCGGAAAGTATCTTCTTGAGTGCGGCGAGTTCGTCGAGTTTTTCTTCGGCGAACGCGAAACGCTTCTTGTATTCCTCGGACAGTTTGCTTTCCGCTTTCACGGTGTAGGGCACATGCAACAGCGAGCACGAAGTGCCCAGCACGATATCGGGGCACACCGCGCGCAGTTCGCCGACGAGCGTGACGGTCTTTGCAAAGTCGTTGCGCCAGATGTTTTTGCCGTTGACCACGCCCGCCACCAGCGTTTTGCCGACGGGGAAACCGTAGGTCTTGACGAGGGAGAGATTGCGTTTGCCTTCCACGAAATCCAGTCCGATTGCGTCGAAGGGCAGGGCGCAGATGTCGGTGTAGCAGTCGCGCACATCGCCGAAATAGGTCTGCAACAGCACCTTGATTTTCTTGCCGCCGAGGATTTCGGAATACAGCCGCCTGAAGAAAGCGATGTCGGAGACGGAGAGGTCGGTGACGAGAGAGGGCTCGTCGAACTGAATCCATTCCGCGCCCGCGCTCTGAAGCACCGCGATGAGGTCGCGGTAGGCGGCGACGACTGCGGGCGCGAAGTCCGCGGCGGTCTTTGTGCCCGTGAAGCGCGCCAGTCTCAGGAATGTGAACGCGCCCACGACGACGGGACGGGTCTTGACGCCCGCGCGGAGCGCTTCGGCAAAGAGGTCGAAAGGCTTGGTCGAGGACAGCCTTATGCGGGCGTCGTCCTCGATTTCGGGCACCATATAGTGATAATTGGTGTTGAACCATTTCTTCATCGCAAGGGCTTTGACATCGCCATTTTCGCCCTGATAGCCGCGCGCCATTGCAAAGTAGGTGTCGAGCGGGGACAGCCCGAGAGCGGCATAGCGCGCGGGCACCGCGCCGAGCAGCACGGCGGCGTCGAGCGTGTTGTCGTAGAAAGAGAAGTCGCCCGACGGTATGCAGTCGAGCCCGCTGTCCTTCTGCGCCCGAAGTCCCGCCAGCCTGACGGCCTTTGCGGCGTCGTTGAGTTCGGCTTCGCTTATTTCACCCTTGAAATAGCGTTCGGAAGCGAACTTGAGTTCGCGGCGTGCGCCTATGCGCGGGTAACCGATTATGGAAGTTTTCATAAAATCTCCGTTACAAAAATTTATTTTTGACTTTATCAATTTATCACGCCCGCAGCGCGATAGGGTAACACTTCGTAATTATCCGAAGCAATAGGAATATCCTATGGGTTGTCGCGGCGGCTCGGAGTGCCCGCCGACACGCGCAAGGACGGCGGGAGTGCGGGGGCAGGCGCGAGCGGGAGAGCACGGGAGAGTGCGGGGAGAGTGCGGACGAGTGCGCGCCGCACCGAAGTAAAAAAGAGGAAGTCTGTCGACTTCCTCTTCGCGTTATTGTTTTCCGTGTCGCGTGTTTTGGATTCCCGTCCGACGGTTGACCGCGCGGGCGGATTATTTGCTGTCCTTCTCGCGGATTTCCACGCGGCGGATTTTGCCCGATATGGTCTTGGGCATTTCGTCCACGAATTCGATTATGCGCGGGTACTTGTAGGGCGCGGTGGCTTGCTTGACATAGTTCTGCAATTCTTTCTTAAGTTCGTCGCCGGGGGTGTAGCCCTTTGCGAGCACTATGGTCGCCTTGACCACGGTGCCTCTGACGGGGTCGGGCGCGCCCGTTATCGCGCACTCGAGCACGGACGGGTGTTCCATAAGTGCGGATTCCACCTCGAAAGGTCCTATGCGGTAGCCGCTGGATTTGATGATGTCGTCCTTCCTGCCGACGAACCAGTACATACCGTTCTTGTCGCGTTTGGCGAGGTCGCCCGTGTGGTAGAATTTGCCTCCGCGGGCGGCGGCGGTGCGTTCGGGGTCGTCCTTGTAGTTGGACACCAGACCTATCTGGTGGGGGCGCAGTCTGATTGCGATTTCGCCTTCGCAGCCGTCGGGGACGGGATTCTCCTCGTCGTCGACCAGCACTATGTCATAGAGGGGGCAGGGCTTGCCGGAGCAGCCGCTGACGGGCTCCATAAAGCGGAAGTTGGCGAGGATGACGCAGGATTCCGTCTGACCGAAGCCCTCGTAAATCTTGTGACCCGTGGCGTCCTGGAACTGCTTGAAGATTTCGGCGTTGAGCGCTTCGCCCGCCGTCGTGCAATGGCTGAGGGAAGAGAAGTCGTATCGGGACAAATCTTCCTTGACGAGGAAGCGGTATATCGTCGGAGGCACGCAGAAAGTATTTATGCCGTATTTTGCAATGAGGGGGAGCAGGTCTGTGGGGGTGAATCTGCCGTGGTAGTCGTAGGCAAACACCGCGCTGCCGGCAATCCATTGACCGTAGATTTTGCCCCAGCTGCACTTCGCCCAGCCCGTTTCGGCGGCGGTGAAATGCAGACCGTCGTCGACGACCGCCTGCCAGAAATAGGCGTTGAACACGAAGCCGATAGGATATTCGAAGTCGTGTTGCACCATCTTGGGCATACCCGTGGTGCCCGAGGTGAAATAGCACAGCATATTGCCGCGCGGGTCGGGACGGTCGATGTCGGGGTCGTCGTCGGGGAATTGCATTATGCTCTGTTCAAAGCAGCGGAAGCCTTCGACGGGAGTGGTGTAGACGCACTCGCGGAGGGTGTCGCACTTGTCGAGAGCGTGACCGATGTGCTCGATGACATCGGCTTCCGAGGTGGCGACGAGCATTTTGACGCCCGCGGAATTGCAGCGGTAGGCGATGTCCTTGGGGGTGAGCAGATGAGTGGCGGGGATGAGCACCGCGCCGAGTTTGCAGCACGCCACGACCAGCACCCAGTATTCCCAGCGACGGTTGAGCATTGACATCACATAGTCGCCGCGTTCGATACCCGAAGCCTGCAGAAAACGCACCGTCCTGTTTGCGAGGGCGGAGAGTTCGCCGAAGGTGATCACCTTCTCGTCGCCTGCCGAGTTGCACCACACGAGGGCGCGCTTCTCGGGGCAGAGACGGGCGTATTCGTCCACGACATCGCGGGCGAAGTTGAAGTTTTCAGGGACGGTGACCTTGATGTTCTTTGCGAAATCGTCGTAGTCGGTGAAGTCCGTGCGGTTGAGGAATTTCGAGATGAGATTCATATACGCCTTCGAGACCCGACGGAGAGGGGAGCGGAGCAGCCCGCCCGCGGCATACGCCGTCGGTCCGTTTCCTGAGTGTGCGGCGTCGCGCGTCGTCGGCGCGCCGCCGTTACGCGTTATGATACCACACCGCGCGCGCTTTGTGTAGCGTTTTCAAAAAAATATTGCGTAACGCCCTCGCGTGTGGTAAAATTTATTGACCCTTGGGAGGTGGACAATGAACGCCGAAAACAGGACCGTACTTGCAATTCTGCGCGACATCACGGGCGACGACGATGTGTTCAGGGTCGTCGAAGCCGACGAGATTCTGGCTCTTATGCCCGAGGACGCCGCCCCTATGAACAAACAGCAGCTGGGCGTGGCGATACGCGAATTGCGCGACACGGAATATGTCAAGGTCAAGTATTTCACACCCGACGAATATTGCCTGAAGACGGAGAAAAAGGAACTGCCGCCCGAGGCGCCCGCGGTGGCGCCCGAGCCTGCGACGCCCGTCGTCGCGGAGGCGGAAGAGAAAGCCGTCGTCGCAGTCGAAGCGGCTGCCGTGTCCCGTGCGTCGGGCAGGGGCAGAAAGGCAAAGGAAGCCCGTCCCGCAGGCAGACTGTCCTCGCTGCTGTTCGGAATGATAGGCGCGATGATAGGCGGCGGAGTGGTGACGGCAATCGCAATAATTCTGCAAAAATTCCTGTTTATGTGACAAAACGGGCATATAAAGTTGGTTTTGTGACCAAAAAGAAGTTATGGCATTAGAAAGACAACATGTGCTGACAAGAAAGGAACGCGCCGTAATGCGCGCGGTGTACCAGGCGGCGGACAAGCGCGCCGGCACTTGCCTGTTGTCTCCGCTCGACCTTTACGAGACTCTCTCGCTCGACCTCGATTTCGACGACGAGGAACTGGATGTGACTCTGCGCAATCTCGAAATCGACGACTATTTCGATGTCACCCGTTCGGATAGGAAAGGCGAGCTGGTGTATTGCATCAACATGCACCAGAAAGGGTTGGCCTTCGCCCGCGTCGAAAGGGCGTTCAGAAGCAACATCCGCTTCAAGATTCTGCTTGCCGTCGTCGGCGGTCTGTGCTCGGGCGCGGCGGCTCTCGGCATACGCCTGCTCATTCAGAAACTTTCGGGACTATGAAGCCCTTCAAACTGGTCAGCAAATTCGCCCCCTGCGGCGACCAGCCCGCCGCAATAGACCGTCTCGCGGTGGGGCTGGAAAGCGGTTTTGCCACCGAAGTGTTGCTCGGCGTGACGGGCAGCGGCAAAACATTCACGATGGCGAACATCATCGAGCGCCTGCAGCGTCCCGCGCTCGTCATCGCCCACAACAAGACCCTTGCCGCACAACTCTGCAACGAATTCCGCGAATTTTTCCCCGAGAACAGGGTGGAATTTTTCGTCAGTTATTATGACTATTATCAGCCCGAAGCCTACATTCCGCGCACGGACACATATATCGAGAAGGAACTCGAAATCAACGACGAAATCGACAAACTGCGCCATTCCGCCACGGCTTCGCTGTGCGAGCGGCGCGACACGATTGTCGTCGCCAGTGTGTCCTGCATTTACGGTCTGGGCGCGCCCGAGGACTACTACAGGCAGTCGGTGTCGGTGCGCGAGGGCGACGAGATAAGCCCCGACGACCTCATCCGCAAACTGGTGGACATACAGTACAAGCGCGCCGATTTCGATTTCGTGCGTTCGACATTCAGGGTGCGCGGCGATGTGCTGGATGTCTTTCCCGCGGGGAACTCGGAAATCGCGTTGCGCATAGAGTTTTTCGGCGACACGGTGGAGCGCATACGCGAAATCGACGCAGTGACATCCGCCCCCGTGAACGAACTCAAGCACGCAATGATTTTCCCCGCCACGCACTATGTTATCGGCGGCGACAAGGAAGCCATTTTCAGGCGTATTCTCGCCGACAAGGCGGAGCGCGTCAAATTCTTCGAAGCCAACGGCAAACTCATCGAGGCCCAGCGCATAGACGAACGCGTCAACTACGATGTGGAGATGATGAGGGAAATGGGGTATTGCTCGGGCATAGAGAACTACTCCCGATATTTCGACGGGCGAAAGCCCGGGCAGCCGCCGTATACGCTTCTCGACTTTTTCCCCAAGGACTTCGTCGTTTTCGTGGACGAAAGCCACATGACCCTGCCGCAGATACGCGGTATGTACAACGGCGACCGCGCCCGCAAGAAGAATCTCGTGGACTACGGCTTCCGTCTGCCCGCGGCGTACGACAACAGACCTCTCGATTTCGAGGAGTTCGACAGCCGCATAAGACAAATGGTGTGCGTGTCGGCGACTCCCGCAAAGTTCGAACTGGACCGCGCCGACGAGGTGGCGGAGCAGCTCATACGCCCGACGGGGCTTCTCGACCCCGAAATCGTCGTCAAGCCCGTCAAGGGGCAGGTGGACGACCTGCTCGGCGAAATAAAGACGGTGACGGATGCGGGCGGCAGAGTGCTGGTCACCACGCTGACCAAGAAAATGGCGGAAAACCTCACCGATTATATGAAAGAGGTTGGCGTGCGGGTGCGGTATATGCACTCCGACATTGACACCCTCGAACGCATAGAAATCGTGGGCGGGTTGCGCAACGGCGACTTCGATGTGCTGGTCGGCATAAACCTGTTGCGCGAAGGGCTTGACTTGCCCGAGGTGCAGCTGGTCGCCATACTCGACGCCGACAAGGAAGGTTTTCTCAGGAGCGAGACCGCGCTCATCCAGACGGTGGGGCGCGCGGCGCGCAACGACAAGGGACGCGTCGTGATGTACGCCGACACAATCACCGACAGTATGCGCCGCGCCATCGACGAAACCGAGCGCAGGAGGAAGGTGCAGGACGAGTACAACCGCGCGCACGGCATAGTGCCGAGGACGGTGGAGCGCGATTTCAAGAACACCCTCGAAATCACCAAAAAGAAGGTTGACCGTGACAAAATGTCGCCTAAAAACCTTGTTCAGGAAGCTGAGCGCATAAAAGGACTTATGCAGGCGGCGGCGGGACGACTGGATTTCGAGGCGGCGATAAAGCTCCGCGACGAACTGAACGAAATCCGTCGGCTCATAAAGAAGCTCAAGTGAACGGCGCAAATTCTTTGACGGCGACGGCGAAAAGCGATATCATACCGCGTTGAGGAATATATCGCGGACACGCAGGAAAAATAGTAAGTACAATGAAAGAAATTTTCATCAAAGGCGCAAAGGAGAACAATCTCAAGAATATCGACCTCGTCCTGCCGCGCGACCGTCTCATCGTTTTCACGGGGCTGTCGGGCAGCGGCAAGTCGTCGCTGGCTTTCGACACCATTTTCGCCGAAGGTCAGCGCCGTTATATCGAGAGTCTGTCCAGTTACGCCCGTCAGTTCCTCGGGCAGATGCAGAAGCCCGATGTCGAGTATATCGAGGGGCTTTCTCCCGCCGTTTCCATAGACCAGAAGACCACATCGCACAACCCCCGTTCCACCGTCGGCACGGTGACCGAGATTTACGACTATCTGCGTCTGCTTTACGCGCGCATAGGCGTGCCGCATTGTCCCAGGTGCGGGCGCGTCATCGAACGGCAGACGGTGGATCAGATCGCCGACAGAATTTCCGTCCGTCAGGGGGCAAAGGTGCAGATTGTCGCGCCCGTCGTGCGCGGCCGCAAGGGCGAATATTCCAAGATGCTCGAGGCGTTCAGGAAGTCGGGCTTCGTGCGCGTGCGCGTCGACGGCAACGACTACACCCTCGACGAGGACATCGCCCTCGACAAGAACATAAAGCACAACATCGGCGTGGTGGTGGACAGGATTGTCGTCAAGGACGGCATAGGCCGCCGTCTCACCGAAGCCATAGAGACCGCCGTCAAACTCGCCGAGGGGCTTGTCGTCGCCGATTTCGACGGCGAAGAGGTGCTGTATTCCACCAAATACGCCTGTCCCGAGTGCGAACTCAGTTTCGAGGAGATGACCCCGAGGCTGTTTTCGTTCAACAATCCGTACGGCGCCTGTCCCGTGTGCGCGGGGTTGGGATTCACCAACGAGATAGATGTCAACCGTCTCATCGTCGACGAAAACCTGTCGCTCCGTCAGGGCGGCATTAAGGCGAGCGGCTGGTATATCGACACGGGCAAGATGTCGCAGATGCAGTTCAAGGGGCTTGCGCGCGAATACGGTTTTTCGCTCGACACTCCCATAAAGGATTTGCCCAAGAACATCCTCGACATCATCTTTTACGGCACCGACGGCGCGCCCATACGGATGGACTACAATTCCCGCAATTTCAGCGGACATTTCAACAGCCCGTACGAAGGCATAGCCAACAACCTGCTGCGCCGCTTCAACGAGACCGACTCCGAAATGGTCAAAATGGAGATTTCGCGCTATATGAAACAGGTGCCTTGCACGGCTTGCGGCGGCAAGAGACTGAAGCCCGAAGCCCTTTCCGTCACCGTCGGCGACAAGAACATCCACGAGCTTTGCAGTATGCCCGTGGGCGCCGTCGCCGACTTCCTCGCCGCGCTCGACCTCGGCGAAACCGAAAAACTCATCGCCGAGCGCATACTCAAGGAAATCAACGCCAGACTGCGTTTTCTGTCCGATGTGGGACTCAATTATCTCACGCTGGCGCGCTCGTCGGCGTCGCTCAGCGGCGGCGAAAGCCAGCGCATAAGGCTCGCCACTCAGATAGGCAGCGGACTGACGGGAGTGCTTTACATTCTCGACGAGCCGAGCATCGGACTTCATCAGAAAGACAACGGCAAACTGCTGGCTTCGCTGAAAGGTCTGCGCGACCTCGGCAACACGCTCATCGTCGTCGAGCACGACGAGGAGACCATGCGCGAGGCGGACTATATCGTCGACATAGGTCCCGGCGCGGGCGTGCACGGCGGCGAAGTCGTCGCCGCGGGCAAACTGTCCGACATCATCGCCGAGCCGCGGTCGATTACGGGCAAATATCTTTCGGGCGAACTTTCCATACCCGTGCCCGAGACGCGCAGAAAAGGCGGCGGCGGTTACATCACCGTGCGCGGCGCGGCGCAGAACAATCTGCAAGCGGTGGATGTGGCTTTCCCCACGGGCGTTTTCACGGCGGTGACGGGCGTGTCCGGCAGCGGCAAATCCAGCCTTGTCAACGAAGTGCTTTTCCCCGTGCTGTCCAACAAACTCATGGGCACGCACCTTCCCGTGGGCGTGTGCGCGGGCGTGGACGGCGTCGAAAACATTGACAAGGTCATAGCCATCGACCAGAGTCCCATCGGGCGCACGCCGCGCTCCAATCCCGCGACCTACACGAATGTGTTCGGAATGATACGCGACCTCTACGCCGCGCTTCCCGATGCGCAGACGCGCGGTTACAAGGCGGGCAGATTCTCTTTCAATGTGGAAGGCGGCAGGTGCGAAAACTGCAAGGGCGACGGCATAATCAAAATCGAAATGCACTTCCTGCCCGATGTGTATGTGCCGTGCGAGGTGTGCAAGGGCGCGCGCTACAACCGCGAGACCCTCGAAGTCAAGTATAAAGGCAAAAGCATTGCCGAAGTGCTGGATATGACCGTCGAGGAAGCCCTGAATTTCTTCGCCAATGTGCCGCGTATCAGGAACAAGATACAGACCCTTTACGATGTCGGTCTCGGCTATATCAAACTCGGACAGTCCTCGACGACGCTGTCGGGCGGCGAGGCGCAACGCGTCAAACTCGCCACCGAACTCAGCCGCAGAAGCACGGGCAAGACCCTGTACATTCTCGACGAGCCGACGACGGGACTTCATTCCCACGATGTGGCGAAACTGCTCACCATTCTCGGCAGGCTCGCCGACAGCGGCAACACCATTATCGTCATCGAGCACAACCTCGATGTCATCAAGACCGCCGACTACATCATCGACCTCGGTCCCGACGGCGGCGACGGCGGCGGCAGGGTGATAGTGTGCGGCACCCCCGAAGAGGTGGCAAAACACCCGACATCCTACACCGCGGAATATCTCCGCAAAGTGCTGAAAGGCGGCGAGTGGAACAAGGACTGACGGACGGCTGTCGCTCGGCAGTGCCCGCCCACTGTGCCAAACGGAACTCCCGACTTTTCGCCCGCCCCGATTCGTTGAACGCCCCGACCTTTCGGACGGCACGATTCCTCGGACGGCACATTCATTGAACAACCCGATTCCGCGGGCGACCCGATTCCACAGACAAACGGAAACCCCTCTCGACGGAGAGGGGTTTTTGATTATACACGATTTGTGTTTTCCTTTCGGCGACGAAGAGGGGGCTCAATAATTCCTTCTGCCGATTATGTAGTCCACGGACACGCCGAAGAGTATGCTCATTTCGATGAGTATGTCGTAGCTGGGCTGATTTCTGCCCACTTCCCAGCCGGAGACCGCCGATTTGGACACATTGAAATGCGCGGCAAGGTCGGATTGCAGCATATTGTTGTCTTTGCGGAGTTGCTTGAGTCTTTCGGGGAAACAGGTTTTGAGCATAACGCACCTCTTTGGTATCAAGGTCATTATATACGCCCCGTCATCCGTTGTCAAACACGATAAGTGCTTTTTGTAAAATACGCTCCGTGTTTTTGCGGGGAGGGAACGGCGAAAAGCGCGGACGGAAGGTTATCCGCTTGCGCGCAGGGCCTTGACGGGGTCTTTGCGCGCGGCGAGCATTGCGGGCAGCAGACCCGACAGGACGGTGAGTCCTATGCTGAGCGCGATGAGAATGACGGCGTGCACGGGATTGAGCACGGCGAAGTGTTGCGGGAACTCGGGCGAAAGCGAGCCTATCCACGCGTTGAGCGGGAAGTCGATGAGCCACGCAAGCAACACGCCCAGCGAGCCCGATATGGTGCCGATTATGCCCGTCTCGGCGTTGAAGAGGTTGGCGACATCCAGTTTGCGCGCGCCCAGACTGCGCAGCACGCCGATTTCCGTCGTGCGCTCGAGCACGGATACATAGGTGATGATTCCTATCATCACGCTGGACACGATGAGGGATATTGCCGAGAAGGCGATGAGGATGTAAGACACTATGCCCACCACTCTCGTCATCACTTCCGAGAAGGTGCCCGCAAGGTCGGTGTAGTGCACCTGTTCGGTGGAGGATTTGCCTTCGTTCCACGCGTCGAGATACTCCAGCACCTTGTCCTTGTCGGCGAAGTTGTTGGGGTAGATGTAGATTGCGGAGGGCAGGTCGCTGGCGCCCAGTTTCTGCAACGCGTTGGTGTACGCGCTGTCCAGCAGGGCGTTGAGCACTTCGGGGTCCATATCGAGTTTCGCCGAGAGTGCGAGGACAAACAGGGCGCGTACCGCGCTGAACGATACTCCCATACCGTCTATGTAGGTATGGATGAGGTCGGAGAAGGTCATCGCGGAATTGAGTTGCTCTTTCAGGTCTTCTCTGCTGACATTTTTGAGGAGAAGGGGACGGACGAAGTTGATGAGCGTCGCTTCGTCCATTCCGTAGGCGAGTGCCATATTCACTATTGGGGAAACATCCTCGGTAAAGTCGTCGCCCGTCAGGATGTTGTAGTCCTTGTTTTGTATCTGCGCTTGTCCGACCGCCGAAGCACCGGCAAGCTCTAGATACAGATTGGTGAGATCCTCGGTGTAGGCTATACCGCTGGAAAGGAAGGGCATCATAACGCCCTGCTTTATGCGCAGTATTCCCACGACAGTGACGGTGATGTTGCCGTCCTTGCCCACCATATCGGCGGCGTCGCGTTCGCTGTAGAGCACTTTGCCGTCCTCGTCGGGGTCTCCCGCCTTGTAGCGGTTGTCCAGCCCAACCACTTCGAACTGCGTTCCGACTATGTCGGCAAAGTCGACATTCTCGTAAGTGTTGTAGGTGATGTGAGAGGGGGTGAAGCCCAGTTCTTTGAGGATGTTGATGTCGATGGTGTTGTAGCTGCTGACGACGAGCACGGCCTGTCTGGCTTTCGTGCCGTCGTAATTCTCGCCGTCGGTGTAGGTCGCGGCGGCGGAATCATGCTCCGAAAGGTACGCGGCGGCTTCCTGCGTGCCCGGATAACAGCCGTACAGCACATCGTACTGCGAGGTTATGAAATCGTCCCACAACAGTTCCTGCCAGTTTATCGTGCCCGTGTTCACGAAATCGGCGCGGTTGTCGCTTTTGGTGCATCCTACCAGCCGCATCGACGCGGAATGTTTGTACTGCACCGCGCTGACGAGCGTTTCGTCGAGTTCGCGGACATAGTCGACATATTCTTCCGTGATGATGTTCGCGCTTATCTCCACGCCCTGTAAACCCGAGTCGGGCTCGTAGGGCGTGACAAAATCGCCCTCGGGGAACTGTCCTTCGGTGGAGGGCATCTGCATCGCCTCGTTGACATCGATTTTGATTCCCGTGCTGGCTATCGTGACGGGCATACTGGCGATGATGTTCTGCTCCATATCGTCCATATACAGCGAAAAACCGTTGGACAAACTGAGCACGAGCGCGATACCGATTATGCCTATGCTCCCCGCAAAAGCCGTGAGGAAAGTGCGGGCTTTCTTGGTGATGAGGTTGCGCGCGCTGAGGGCAACTGCGGTGAACAGCGACATCGAAGACCGCTGTTTCTTCTCTTTGGGCTGACCGCTGCGTTTCTTGACCTTCTGGGGATGTTCGGGAGAGACGACAGCGACGAATTTCTCGCTTTTCCCCGATTTTTCTTCGTTTTCGGAGCCTTCCGCGTCTGAGGTTATGTCCGCGGTCGTACATTCTTCCGCGGGCGCTTCCTCGGCGACGGGAAGGGGAGCGGGTTTGCCTTTCTTGCCTTTTTTGCCGCGGACGGGTTCATCGGCCGCTTCGGACGGAGTCTCGGCGTTTTGCGCGTCGGCATGTTCCGCCTGTTCGATGTATTCCTCGAGAGGAGAGCGCGTTTCCGCCGCGGAAACGGGCGGCAACATGGTGGGCAAACCGTCGTACGGGTTGCTGTCGGCGACCATTTCGCCGTCGCAGAGTTCGATGATGCGGGTGGAATAGCGCACGGCAAGTTCGGGGTTGTGCGTGACCATAACCACCAGTTTGTCGTCGGATATTTCCTGCAACAAATCCATAATCTGCACGCTCGTCGTGCTGTCGAGCGCGCCCGTCGGTTCGTCTGCGAGAATGATTTCGGGATTGTTCACGATAGCGCGCGCTATCGCCACGCGTTGCATTTGCCCGCCGGAAAGCTGGTTGGGCTTTTTCTTGAGCATTCCGCCCAGCCCCACGCGCAGGAGAGCGTCGGACGCCAACGCCCTTTTCTTCTTGCGCGACATACCCGAAATGGTGAGCGCAAGTTCGACATTTTGCAGAATGGTGAGGTGAGGAATGAGGTTGTAACTCTGGAAAACGAATCCCACCGAATGATTGCGGTAGGCGTCCCAGTCGCGCGAACGGAAATCGCGCGTGGACCTGTCGCCGATGACGAGGTCGCCTTCGGTGTATCTGTCCAGACCGCCGAGAATGTTGAGCAGGGTGGTCTTGCCGCATCCCGAAGGACCGAGCACGGACACAAACTCGCTCTTGCGGAAATTCACGCTTATTCCTTTGAGAGCGTGAACCACAGACCCTGCCACAGGGTAATCCTTGGTAATTTCAACGAGTTTGAGCATTTTGCGACATCACCTTGCCTGCCTTGTCGGCAGTATCAACATTATACGGCGTGCGCAACCGCCTGTCAACGCGGCACGCGCGCGCGGACGGGCTTAAAACTTGAAAAACCGACTGAACAGTGCTATAATTCAACCGTGAAAAAAATCGCGGAATTTTTTTATGTTCTCGTGCAGTGGACCTACGGCATTCTGCAGACCCTGATGGGGCTTGCGTTGCTGGCGCGCTTCCGCAGGTGTCCGCGCCGCTTTTACCGCGGAGCGGTCGTCGTCGAGCACGACGGCGCCTTCGGCGGCGTATCCCTCGGGATGTTCGTTTTCGTGAACGGGAAGAGGGGAGAGGAATGGCTGCGCGCGGCGACCGTGCACGAATACGGTCACACCTTGCAGTCCCTGCTTCTCGGACCGCTTTATCTGCTTGTGATAGGCATACCTTCGTCGGTGTGGTGCAACGCTCCGCGGTTCGAAAGAATGAGAAAGAACGGCGTGTCCTACTTCGACTTCTATCCCGAGAAATGGGCGGAGAAATGGGGCGAGAAAGCGACGGGCGAAAAGTCGTTGTCCACGCTCGAAAGAGAGTCCCGCGCCGCGGCGCGGAGTGCGGACGGGAGCGCGAACGACCCGACGGAGTCCGTCGGAGCGGACGCCGTCGTCGGAGGGCGCGCGACGCCTTCTCCGCCGTCGGAGGGAATGTCGTTCGAAAGCCAAAAAGGCGTGGAGGAATAAATGGCGTTTTACGACAGGACGGAAGCACTTATCGGGCGGGAAGGCGTGGAAAAACTGCGCCGCGCCCGCGTGTTGGTCTGCGGTCTCGGCGGCGTCGGCGGCTATATCGTCGAAGCCCTTGTCCGCGCGGGAGTGGGCACAATAGGTCTGCTCGATTGCGACGAGGTCGAGGAGAGCAATCTGAACCGTCAGATTATCGCCACGCGCGACACGATCGGTATGAGAAAGACGGAAGCGGCTCGGCAAAGGGTGCTGTCGATAAACCCCGATTGTACGGTGAGGACATACGATTTGCGTTACGGCGCGGACACGGCGGACGAGGTGAATTTTGCCGAATATGACTATGTCGCGGACGCCGTGGACAGCGTCTCGGCGAAGCTGGAAATTATATGCCGCGCAAAGGCGCAAAATGTCGGAATAATAAGTTCAATGGGCACAGGCAACAAATTAAGTGCCGATTTTGTCATTTGCGACATCGAAAAAACTTCGGTCTGTCCGCTCGCACGCGTTATGCGCAAGGAACTCAGACAGCGCGGAATAAAGGGCGTGCAGGTGCTTTATTCGGAGGAAACGCCGCTCCCGTCCGCCGAGGGTAGGACGCCCGCTTCCGTTTCCTATGTGCCCGCCGTGGCGGGGCTTGAGATTGCGGGTAAAATAATACGCGATATTGTGCAGATATGACGGTCGGCGTCGGAAAATCCGTCGCCGTTTCGGCGTGACGACGCAACGCGGCAAACGCGGAGACCGTCCGTCGGTTCGCGGACGGACATCGGATTTCGGAACGGCTCGGAAACCGTCGGGCAACCGTCGGACGGAGAATCAGCATTCGAAGATAAAGCTCAGCGGTCCGTCCTGTTTCTGTTCGATGTACATGTGCGCTCCGAAGACTCCCGTCTTGACGGTCAGCCCTTCCTCGCGCAGTTTTCCGATGACCCTTTCGTAGAGTTCGCGGGCGCGGTCGGGCAGTTCGGCGTGTCCGAAGTCGGGGCGGTTGCCCGTGCCCTTGCCCAGCGTTCCCGCCAGCGAAAACTGGCTGACGAGCAGGATTTCGCCGCCCGCGTCGCGTATGCTTTTGTTCATCTTGCCGTTCTCGTCGCGGAAGACGCGCAGGTTGGACAGTTTGCGGGCGAAATAGTCCGCCTGTTCCTCGGTGTCGCCGCGGCACACGGCGAGGAATACCGTCAGCCCCGACGGTATGCGGCTTATCTCTTTGCCGTCCACGAAAAGGGCGGTCTCGAAGGTGCGTTGAATTACGGCTCTCATCTTATCTCTCCGTCTTTTCCGCGGGGCGGCGGTGCGCCGAGAAAGCGGAAAAGTTGACATTCTATTTCCGAGTTGTACAGTTTTCTGCGTTTGTCCGCCCTCTTTCCGAAGAATTTCTCGAAGGCGTAGAAGGAAGTGATGACATAGGCGCTCCACTCGTCGAGCGCGGAGAAGGCGCGCCCGAAATCGCGGTACAGCCTTTCCAGTTCGCGTGGCTTCATAAGCCGTTCGCCGTAGGGCGGATTGGCGAACAGCACGCCGTGCGAAAGAGGGGAGCGGAAGGCGGCGACATCGCCGACGGAGAAACGCACGAATTTGTCCATTCCCGCCCGCGAAGCGTGTTTTTGTGCCACTTTCACCGCGGCGGGGGAGATGTCGGAAGCGAATATTTCCGTCTTTGCCGAAAGGTTGACCAGAGAGCGGGCTTCCTCGCGCACGGAAGGCGCGACGACGGGCGCCAGGGCGAATTTTTCGAAAGCGAACGAGCGCGCGGCGCCCGCCGCGGTGCCCGTGGCAATCATTGCCGCTTCCACGGGGAAGGTGCCCGAGCCGCAGAACGGGTCGGCAAAGGGACGGTCGCCCCGCCACACCGACATCAGTATGATTGCGGCTGCGAGGGTCTCGCGTATGGGCGCGTCTCCCACGATGACGCGGTAGCCGCGTTTGTGCAGTCCCTCTCCCGAGGTGTCCAGGGCGAGAGTGACGGTGTCGTCGGCAACGCCGGCTTCCACGGAATAGGTCACGCCGTCCTCGGGCAGTCTGTTCAGTCCGTACGCGGCGCAAAGGCTGTCTGCGGCGGCTTTCTTGGTGATTCGCTGTATGTCGGACAGGGAGAACAGTTCGCTGTGAATACTTCTCGCGGTGACGGCGAGAGCGGCGGACGACGGCAGTATCTCCGCCCACGGGAGCGCGCGCACTCCGTCGTAGAGTTCGTCGAAAGAGCGTGCGGGGAAGCGCGCCAGTTCTATGCGCACGCGCCCCGCCGTCCTCAGAAAGACATTTGCGCGCGCGACATCGCGCATATTTCCCGCGAACCTTATCCTGCCGTATTCCGCGCCCGACGGGGCGTAGCCGAGGTCGGAAAGTTCGCGTTTCAGCACGGCTTCGGTGCCGCTGGCGGCAGCCGCCTGAATGTAGAATTCGCCCTCGAAGAAACTCATAACGGAATTCTAACGCAAATTGTTTGCGGCTGTCAATCGGCGGCGTTGACAGGACGGCGCGCCGCGAGTAAAATCGAGGAGAGGCAGTTATGAAAACGGGTAAAAAAGGCAATCTTATAGTGGCTGTGTTCTGTTTGCTGGTAGGGCTTGCGCTCATCGGGACGGGCATATATTATCTTGCCGACGGCAGGAGCACGATGACGGGCGGCGTTATATTCGCGCTCGGGCTGGTGATATGCGCCATGTTCGTCGTCACCTGTGTGATGATGAAAAAGGTGGACAGGATGAAAGCCGACGCCGATGCCCGCTACAGCGCCGAGCAGGAGCGGCAGTATCGCGCCGTCAAGGAAATGCTCGACCGCATACGCGCGGCGGACGGAAACCTTTCGCAGGAAGAAATCGCCGCCATAGTCGCCGAAGCCAAAGAGAAAGCCATGTCCGACGAGCCTTTCGGAGAGGAGGAAACTCCCGCCGAAGAGAGTGCGCCCGACGCCGCAAACAACGGCGTGGAAGACATCAAAACGGGCGGCGGACTGCCCGAGGGCGCATCGCCTTACGGCGCGTCAACCGCGGACGAAGCGGCGCAGACCGAAGACAACGGCGACGGGAGCGACGGCTCCGACAACGGCAAAAGCGACGACGAATGAGCAAGTGCGCATATCTCCGCACGGACATCCGTGACACGGGTGTGCGTATGGCGATATGAGCATAAAACAGGTTTTATACGGCTGCAATGACGGCTGAAGTGGCAATATGCGCATCTGTACGGATGCGCATAGTTTTTGCCGGGGAGCGCGCGAGGGATGTGGCGGCGCAGGAAAAACGCGTGTCGTCGCATGGTTGCCGCCGCCCGATATGCGCATATCGGCAACTGCGCAAAAAAACAAATCCTCTCCGCTCGGGAGAGGATTTTTGCTTGTATGCGTATATGCGCAGTCATCGGTACCGAAGCGCCCGACGGGGCGCAGCGGACTCACTCCACCGTTATAGTCCAGATGAGTTCGTAGGTGGCGAGGGGGTACAGCTCGAACATATCGCGTTTTGTGGACAGGTCGTCGATTTCGCCGTCGTAGGCGGGCACGCTCGTCCACGGCTCGATTGCCACAAAGGGGGCGTCCGTCTTCGGCGTGTGCCATATCGACAGATATTTCATCGCGTCGGGGGCTTCCACCGTCACGCTATGCGCGCTCTTGTCCGAGCGCAGCGCGATTTTGCCCGACACATCGCCCAGCAACACGGCGTCGCGGTCGAAAAGCGAGTGTCTGAGGGGCAGTCTTTTGTCGTCCGCGAGGGGGAACGGGTCGGTGCGGCGGGTGGTGTAGCAGGTGTCCGACATATATATGGCGAAAGGCTTGCACTCGGGCGTGAATTCCAGATACCAGTCGTCGAAGGAGCCGTCGCCGCCGAGGGGCACATTGAAACCGGGGTGACCGCCGAGGGCGAAGGGCATTGTGACATCGGAGTGATTGATGACGGAGATTTCCATTTTCACCGTCTTGCCGACGAGGGTATAGCAGATGTGATATTCGAAGTCGAAGGGGTACATCGCCTTCGTCCTGTCGTCCGCCTTTATGCCGAAGTCGATTTTGTCGCAGGCGAGCACGGTGGCGTCGAGGACGCTCTTTCTGACGAACCCGTGCAGATTCATTTCGTATGTCTTGTCGCGGTAGGTGTATTTGCCTTCCGTCAGCCTGCCGCATATCGGAAAGAGGTTGTAGGCGCGCCCCGCCCAGTATTTGGGGTCGCCCTGCCACAGGAATTCCGTGCCGTCGGCCTTGGAGCGTATGGACATAAGTTCGGCGCCCGCGTCGGACACGGACACTTCGAGAAATTCGTTGAATATGGTGTAAATCATACTCCCTCCTTATCGTGCGTCGTCCGCATTTATGATAATTATACTATATCGGTCGCGAATATTCAAGACAGTAAAAAAGTAAACCAAAAATGCGCGTTTTTTCGGCGACAGAGCAAGAAGCGGGGGGAGCGTTGGCGAGCGGATTGAAAGTTGAGAAGCATAGGGCGGGAGAGCGCGGCGACAGATTAAGAAGCAGAGGACAGACGGGAGCCGACCGCAAGTTAAAAAGCGGCGGGCGGGAGCGCGGCGAATTGAAAGTTGAGAAGGATAGGGCGGGAGCGCGCGCGGACTGCAAGTTAAGAAGCGGAGGGAAGTCGGGGGAAAAGAAGAAATCAGAACTCCACCTTGAAGCAGGTGCCTTCGCCGAGGGCGCTTTTCACCGTCAGGCGCCATCCTGCGCGGTCGCAGAGTTTCTTGACGACGGCGAGTCCGAGTCCGAAGCCGCCGTGTTTGCCGCTGTGCGATTTGTCCACGGTGAAGAATCTCGAGAACACTTTGTCGAGGTTTTCCTCGGCTATGCCGATCCCCGTATCCTCGACTTCGGCGCAGGGGTCGGCGCCGCCTTTTACGCGCACCGTGACCGAGCCGTTTTCCTTGTTGTAGCGGGCGGCGTTGCGTATGAGATTGCCGAAGATTTCCGTCAGGCGTTCCTGTCGGGAGGACACGGTGACGCCCTCGTCGATGTCGAGACTCAGCGACACGCCGCACGCTTCTATCGCGGGACGGAGCGACTCCGCGACTTCGCGGGCGATGTCGCCCACATTGCATTCGTAGGAGGGCAGTTCGTCGTCGTTGAGTTCGTTGTAGTTGATTATGCAGGCTATGAGTCCGCTCAGTCTGTCCGACTGTTCGCGTATGACGCGCACGGCGTTGGCGCGTCCCTGTTCGTCCAGACTGCCGCTTTCGAGCAGGTCTGCAAAACCCTTTATACTGGTGAGAGGGGTGTTCATCTCGTGAGTTATGTTGGCAATGAACTCGTTTTTGGATTCCTGCACGGTGGCAACGCGCGCCTGCTCGCGCTTGATGACATCCAGCTGTTCGTAAAGTTCGTTGTTTTTGCGGTTGAGAATTTCGGTTATCGGTTGCAGTTCGGAATGTTTGGTGGAGACCACCGACTGCACGCGGGATTGTTCGGCGAGTTCCTCGACTGGGCGAAGTATGTACGCCGTGGCAAAGTAGGTGAATATCAGACTGAAAACGATGACTATCGCGATGAACCACGCCAGGGTGGGCAGGGTCTGCACTATGAGGTCTCCCTCGGACAGCACGGGTATGCCCACGCGCACCAGCACGCCGTCCTTGACCGTGCAGTACCACAGCAGATGTTTGTCCGAGTCGTCCGACTGGCGTCTGGCGAAACCTTCGCCGTCGCGCAGGGCGGCGGCCACTTCGTCCTCGTCCGACAGGTCGGTGCCCGCGGCAATGCCGCCGCTGTCGCCCGTCACCTTGCCCGCGGAGTCGAGGAAGGTCACTCTCATGCCGTCGAAATGCGCGGCAAATACGGCGGCGTCGCCGTCGTCGGCGTCGGGGTAGAGCGTCGCGTCGTACAGGTCGGCAAGCGAAACGATGTCCTGCTTGGCGTCGTCGAGCAGAGTGCGGTGAAAAATGCTCGCCGACACCACGGAGTAGACGAGCATACCGAGAAGAGTGACGATGAGGGTTGTGACGAGTATGCGCTTTCTCATTACGGCTTGAACTTGTATCCTACGCCGAACACCGTCTCGTAGCGGAATCCCAGTTTCCTGAGGTGGCTGACATAGTTGTCTATCGTGCGGGTTTCGCCGCCTTCGTAGCCCCACACATTTGTGAGAAGCTCGTCGCGGGTGAGCACTTTGCCGGGGTTTTCGAGAGAGTATTGCAGCAATTTGAATTCCTTGCCCGAGAGGGAAAGTTCCTTGCCGCGGAGCCGCACCAGCATTTTGTCGCAGTCCATATAGACATCGCCCGCCTCGATGACGGGGCGGTTGCGGGTCATTCTGCGGAATACGGCGGAGATTTTGGCGGAAAATTCGAGTATGCCGAAAGGTTTTGCGATATAGTCGTCGGCGCCGAGGTTGAGCCCCGCCACCTTGTCGGTCTCCTTGCCGAGCGCGGAGAGCATTATGCAGTAGATTTCGGGGTGGCGTTCCTTGAGGCGCGCCATAACCTCCAGTCCGTTGCCGTCGCCGAGCATTATGTCCATGACGGCAATGCGGGGGAGCCTGTGCGCGACAGCCGCTTCGAACTCCGCAACCGTGCCGAATGTGAGACATTCGATGTCGTTGAGTTGCAGGGTGCATTTCACCAGCTCGCGGATAGCGTCGTCGTCTTCCAGAAGATAAACAAGTTTTTCCATACACGCCTCGTAAAAAATATATCACGGATGGGGCGTCGTTTCAAAGCGTTTTCGGAATTTGGCGTCAGAAGGATTCCGCCGAGTGCGCGATGTAGTTGAGGTGGTCGCCGACTCGTTCGAGGTTGCACACCAGATTTATGAAGACGCCGCTGCTCTCGGGGCGACATTCGCCGCTGCCCAGACGCTTGATGTGGTCTTTCATCAGGGCTTTGCGTTTGGCGTCCACCTGCTCCTCGAGCGACTCCATTTCGGCAAGAGCGGCGGAATTCTTGTCGGTGAGCGCGGCGGCGGACTGTTCGGACATCGAGGAAATTATGGACATCATGCCCTTGATTTCGTCCTTGACCATGGGAGAGAAGTGGAGATTGTCCTTTATGGTGCGGCGGGTGTACTTGCCTACATTGTCGGCGAGCTGCGCCACACGGTTGATGTCGCCGACGCAGCTGTGGAGAGCCGTGATTTTGCGTTCGGTGACCAGCGTGGCGTCATAGGCGGAAATCTGCGTGAGATAATCTCCTATCCTCGCGGTGTGCTCGATGATTCTTTCGTTTGCCTGCGACACTCTCTCTATGCTTTCGCCGTCCCGCGCGAGGAATCCGTCCACGGCGGCGAAAAGGCTGTCCGACGCCTCTTTGAGCGCGGCGGCGGCTTCGGCGGCGGCGTTGTCGACGGCTATCGACGGCGTGGCGAGCAGTCGCTTGTCGAGACGGCTGGAAGCGGGAGAAATCTCTTCGCCTGCCTGCGCGACCTTTTTCTTACGCTCGCGCACGAGGAAGGTGGCGGCTTTGACGAAAAGTTCCGAGAAAGGCAGGAATATGATAGTGCATATCACGTTGAAGAAAGTGTGGAACATTGCAATCTGCATACTGGGCAAACCCTTGAACATCACTTCGAGGGTCATCGCCGACATATCTTTCCAGGATATGAGAATGATAAAGAATATGATGGAACCGATGACATTGAACAGCAGGTGAATGACCGCGGCGCGTTTGGCGTTGATGTTGGCGCCGATCGAGGAAATGAGCGCGGTGACGCAGGTGCCGATGTTGGTGCCCAGCACCACGAACATAACGGAATTGCCGCCGCTGCCTATGGTGATTCCCGCCGCCGCCATGGAAATGAGAATGGAAGTGACCGCCGAAGAACTCTGCACAATTCCCGTCACGGCGATACCGAGGAAGAACAGCAGGAAGGGATTGTCAATGCTCGCAAATGCGTTGGTGATGGCTTCGCTTTCCCTGATTGCGGTCATCGAATCAGCCATAATTCCCAGTCCCACGAACACGAGACCGAGACCGGCTATCGCGAGCGAGACGGAGACCGCTTTTTCTTTCTTTGCGAATATGGCGGCGAAAATTCCTATTCCGGCGAGTGCGGTGGCGAAAGTCGCCACATCGAATTCCTGCAGTGCGGCAATCAGCCCCGTCACGGTGGTGCCTATGTTGGCGCCCATAATTATGGTGGTGGCATAGGACAGCGACATAACGCCCGCATTGACCAGCCCGACGACCATGACGGTGGTGAGGGAGGAACTCTGCACGATTGCCGTGGAGGCGGTGCCGATTCCCACTCCCGCAAATCTGCTGCCTATTTCGGCGGCAATGTCCTTGCGCTTCGCGGCGCGGCGGGTCTTTTTGAGGAAGGCTTCGCGCTCCTCGTCGGTCATGCCCTGCGTCTCGGCGGCGGTGATTACGGGGACGGTCTTGGGCTTTCTGTGGAAGAAATCCTTGAAGCGCGACGCCGCAAGTTTTTCCATATTGTCGGACAGCAGTTTGACGCCGATTAGGAAGGCGCCGAGTCCGGCTATGAGTTCGCAGACTATGTAGACATATTGCATAGATCCCGCCCCGCGCGAACACCGAAGTTCGCACAAAAATGTAGTTCTGCTACAGCATATATCACAATTATGTTCAGCTTGTCACACAAATGTCATAAAGTTGTAAAAAGCGGAAAATTGTCGCAAATCGTTGTCGGCGGTTGCGTCGTGTGGTATGATTACGGTAGTATCGGTGCGTGTACGCGCGCCCGTTACTGCTCTCTAACCAACGAAATACGGAGAATTTATGCTGAAACTCATCGACATCACCAAGGAATACAAGGTCGAGGAAGAGAGTGTGCTGGCATTGCATAACCTCTCGGTCGAATTCCGAAGGAACGAGTTCGTTTCCATACTTGGACCCTCCGGCTGCGGCAAGACAACTTTGCTGAACATCATCGGCGGGCTTGACAGATATACAAGCGGCGACATACAGGTCGAAGGCGTTTCCACCGAAGACTACGACGACCTCGACTGGGACACCTATCGCAACCAAAGAATAGGTTTTGTGTTCCAAAGTTACAACTTAATCCCTCATATCAGCGTTTTGAAGAATGTCGCGCTCAGCCTGACGCTCGCGGGCGTCGGCAAGGAGGAGAGCAGGGCGCGCGCCCTTGAGGCCCTCGGGAAAGTGGGGCTCGAGAAGCAGGCGAAGAAGAAGCCCAACCAGCTTTCCGGCGGACAGATGCAGCGCGTCGCAATCGCCCGCGCAATCGTCAACAATCCCGAAATCATCCTCGCGGACGAGCCGACGGGCGCCCTCGACAGCGAGTCCGGCGTGCGCGTTATGGAACTGCTCAAGGAGGTCGCGCGCGACCGTCTCGTCATAATGGTCACCCACAACGGGCAACTTGCCGAGGAATACAGCACGCGCATAATCAACCTCAAGGATGGCGAAATCGTCGGCGACACCATGCCGTACAACGCGGACGACGCCGCGGAGGAAGCCGCCGCTCTCAGGTACAGGCAGGCGGAGGAGGACGCCATCGCCGCCGAAGAGGAAGCCGACGACCCCTATGCCAAAGCCGACAAGCAACGCCTTGCCGTGCGTCGCGGGTTGTTCGCCGCCACCGTCAAGACGGAAAGCGAGAAAAAGAACCTGTGGGAGCGTATCAAGGCGCGCATCAAGAAACGCAAAATCAAAGAGAAATCCTCCATGGCGCTCTCCACTGCAATCAGCCTTTCGTGGACCAACCTTCTCAGCAAGAAGGGCAGGACTGCGCTCACTTCCTTTGCGGGCAGCATAGGCATAATCGGGATTCTGCTCGTGCTCACTCTGTCCAACGGCGTCAACGCATATATCCGCACTCTCGAGGAAAACGCCCTTTCGCAATATCCCATCACGATTGAGGAAAACGGCTTCGATGTCATGTCGCTGATGCAGACCCTCACCAATATGAACCCCGAGGGCGAGGAATATCCCGACGACGGTTTGCTCACGCCGTCCAGAGTGCTCGGCAACCTTATGGACGAGCTGGGCGAACTCATAGCGGGCACCAAGAAGTCCAACGACCTTGCCGCGCTCAAAAAGTGGCTGGATTCCAATTTCGACACCGAACTAGGCACCGTCAAGTACGACTACGCCACCACGCTGAATGTGTACGCCGACAATCCGTCCGACGAGTCGGAATATATGAAGGTCAATCCCTTTATGGACGCCTTTTCCGACTTCACCGACGGCAACGACTTTCTTGCGGGGCTCGAGCAGTACGGCAGCGCGCTCGGCAGCGGCTGGGACGAGATAAGCGACGACAAAGCGCTCCTCGAACAGCAGTATGAACTGGTCGGTAACGGTAGCAGATGGCCCGAGAACGCCAACGAAATAGTCATCGTCATGGACAAGTACAATCAGGTGCCCGACTTCGCCCTGTTCATTCTAGGTCTCAAATCCACTTCCGACGTCGGCAGTCTCATCAACGACGACGGCACTTTCTATTCCTCTTATTCCATAGACAGCCTCATCGGCACCACTTACAAAATCCTCGCCGACAGCGACTATTACAACGCGGAGAAAGGCGGCTATGTTTCTGGTGGGCGTGACTTACTCAGCAAGGAAGCCATTGACAAACTCAAGCCCATAGAGGTCAAAGTCGTCGGCGTCATACGCCCCGAACAGGGCGTCAATGTCACTTCCATCAACGGATATGTCGGTTACACACACGCCCTCACTCTCGAATTGCTCGACAGGGTCAATTATTCCGCACCCGTGCAGGCTCAGTACAAGGCGGCGATGACGGCGCAGGGTATCGAATTCGACCCCAACGGCGTCGTCGACCCCGAGGTCATCAACTCTTTGCTGAACGACGCCATAGAAAGCACGCTCTTCTCGTATCCCTCGGCAATCGAGTTCGATTACATCTACAAGGAAGGCAACGAGACCAAGACCAAGCACATTGCGATAGGGGACGCCATCGGAGCGGCGGAACACAAGTATATTTCCTCTCAGGGTATGTTGGGCGTCGCCGACGAAGCCAATCCCTCCGCAATCCGCATTTTCTGTCGCTCTTTCGATTCCAAGGAAGGCGTGGAAGCCCTCATCGCTCGCTATTCTCAGGAGTCGGGCAACGAAATTCAGTATTCCGACACCCTCGGTATGATAATGACTTTCGTCGAGGAAATGGCGAACACCATGGCGAATGTCCTCGTCGGCTTCGCGGCGATTTCGCTCATCGTCTCCACGATAATGATCGCAATCATCATCTACACCTCGGTGCTGGAACGCCGCAAGGAGATAGGCGTGCTCCGCAGTCTCGGCGCGCGCAAGAAGGACATCGCCCGCGTGTTCACGGCGGAGTCGGCGATCATCGGCTCTTTCTCGGGCATAATCGGCGTCATTCTCAGTCTGGTGTTCGCCGCAATAGGTAACGCCGTCCTTGCGTTGCTCGTCAGCATAAAGGGACTTATGGCGCCCGAATGGTGGCACTTCGTGCTGATGTTCTTCGTCAGCATACTGCTTGCCGTGTTCGCGGGCTTCATTCCCTCCCATGTCGCGGCAAGGAAAGATCCCACGGTCGCTCTCCGCAGCGAATAGAATTTTCCGCCCGAACCGCCTTTGCGGGGAGGACGGTTTTTTAGAAGCGCTTTGCGTCGGCTGTTGCGCCGCAACCGCGACGGCAAGGCGTTGGACTCAATGTTGAACGCAACAAGCAAAGGAGTGAATTCAATGACGGACGAAATCTGTGTGACTGACGAAAACGGTGTAACGGGCGAAATCGGTGTGACTGACGAAATCGGTGTGACGGGCGAAATCGGTGTGACTGGAGAAAACGGTGCGACGGACGAACCGGAGACGGCGACCGACTCGGACGCACCGTCCCGTGCGCCCGAGACCGAAAAGATCAAAGTCGGCAAAAAAATCAGGATGTTCTTCAAGCGCAACGCAAAGAAAATCAAATTGGCGTTAATCATAGTGGCGGCTGTCGCGGTCATACTTGCGATAATACTGCTTTCCGTGCATTTTACGGGTATCCGTGAAGTGGGCGACTATTTGTCGTTGCCCGTTGTAAAACTTCCCGCGGACAAAATTATGACGCAGAGCGAGGCGGCTTCCTATGGCGGGGACGAATTTTTCGTCCGCACGGTGGTGGACGCCCCCGACGGGTATATCGCTCACCCCGATACGGTGTGGGTGGACGACGGCACCGCCGACGGCAAAATCCTTGCCGTTTATCCTCTCGGGCACGGCAAAGGCGAAATCGCCATGCGCGAGTCGTTGGATATGGGCGTGACATGGTCGGAGCGCCGCACGGGGCTGCCCGCCAGCTGGAAGGATTCTCAGGAGACTCCCACCGTCTACAATCTCACCGAGGGTATGCTCGGTGTCGAAGGCGACGGGATACAAGGGCTTACGGGCGACGAGCAGGTAATCGTGCTTATCTCGGGTTGTCCTTACTGGCCGTCGACTTCCTACGACGCCGACGGGTTCAATTTCTCTTATTCTACCGACCGCGGCGACACCTGGACGGAGTTTGAAAAATTTTACGGCGAGTCGTGGGCGCGTCAAAGCGGCAAATCGGCTTTCGACTGTATCGTCGCAATGGCATCTCTCACGCAACTCAGGGACGCCGACGGAAACTATACGAACAGCTGGATGGGGCTTTTCCACGATCACGAATTCAATGTCTACAAGACCGTGCTCACCTGCAATCCCGTCTACTCGGACGGCGAGCTCAGTCTGAATTGGCAGTGGTCCGAGCCCGTCGCGCTGTTCGGCGCGGGCTCCGCCAACGACGACTTCGCCCGCAAGAACGGAATGTGCGAGGTCGAAGCGGTGCGCGTGCAGGGGCTTTCCGCGGACAGTCCCTATGCCGAGTACGACGGCGCGATAATTCTGCTTGCCCGCGCGGAAAAGCGCAATACGCGCTCCCTCATATCCGTATCCAAGGACGAGGGCGCGACCTGGAGCGCCATTCGCGAATTGCCTTACGATTTGTGCGGAGACAGACACAAGGCGGAATATCTCGACGACAGCGGAAATCTCATAGTCTCGTTCCGTCAACTGCTTCCCGTAAAACGCGGGCCGCTTTCTACCAAGGCGCGTCTCGGTGACGGTTGGTACGCCTGGGTTGGCAATGTCGAGGATTTGCTCAGTTATGCCGACGACAACCCCGCCAACGACACCGACGGAGATTTCCTCCTCGAAGTGGGCGGAACTCAGTTCGGCGGGGCATACGGCAGCGGCTTCGACAACGGCTACAGCGGAGTGGTCGTCCGAAACGGTGTCGTATCTCTGGTAGGGTACGGCAAATTCATCGAAGGACGAAACGACCCGATAATTATGTCCTGCACATTCGACGCGACGCTCTTCGTCAAATAATCGCGTCAACGTCAATCCCGAGCGCTCCCGCAACTTCGTGCGCACCGTTGCGCGCCGACCTGCGGGGGCGCGTTTTATTTTTTTGGACTGCAATTTGCCTGAGGGGTCGACAAATCGACGTGTCGGGCAATTTATTTTCGTTTTTCCGTTGACACGGCGGCGCGTAAGGAATATACTGTGATTGAACAGTTGAAAAAATGTTCAAATGTTCTTTGCCCGAGGCGACAAACGACCGCAGGGCGGCAGGTGATTATGAAAGAATGTGACGGAAAAGACATATCCCGTGCGGAAGGCTTGCCCGAGGACGACGCCTTTGTCGCGCTTGCCGAGCTGTTCAAGGTTTTCGGCGACCCGACGCGGGCGAGGATTCTCGGCTGTCTGCAAGTGCGCAGCCGTTGCGTGGGCGAGATTGCTTCCGCGCTCGGTATGAGCATTTCCGCGGTGTCGCATCAGCTCAGGGTGCTTCGCGCCGCCAAACTCGTGCGCGGCGTCAAAGAGGGCAAAGAGGTCAAATATTCTCTTGACGACGACCATGTCACAAAAATAATGGAATGTGGGCTGTCCCATGTCAAAGAGGAGAGGTGACCGCAAGAGGGCGGAAGCCCCTTTTTTCTCGCCGTACGGTTGAATGTTTGTTCAACAAATCAATCGTTTGAAGGGGAAAATCGGAGTGGGGCGAGGGCAGGGCGTTCGGGAGACACGTCGTATGCAGGGTGAGCCATACGAGGACGGTTCGTATGCGGAGGCGTGAACGCGAAAGCACTCGGGAAACCAATCGAAACGATTACGTCCGAAAAATATGCGAGCGGAGGAGTTGTTATGAAAAAGAGTTTCAGACTATCCGAACTCGATTGCGCGGTTTGCGCGGCGAAAATGGAGCGAGTCGCCTCCAAAGTGGACGGCGTGAAAAACGTCAGCGTCAACTTTTTGACACGCAGACTGACTGTCGAAGCCGACGACTGTCGGTTTGACGATGTTATGAAAGAAATCGAACGGGTTTGTCGCAAAATCGAGCCCGATTGCAGAATAGTGGGATAAAGGACGGTAGAAGGGGATATGAAAGGGTTTACGCTCGACGCCGCTCAGAAGAAAATGCTTGTCAGGATATGCGTTTCGCTCGTCGCGTTCGTCGTCATTTTCGTCGTCGACAAGACGGCGTCGCTGGAAGTGCCGTCGTGGGGCAGATATTCGTGGTTGCTCCCGTTTGCGTTGTATCTCGCCGTCTACATCGCAATCGGCTACGATGTGTTGTGGCGCGCTGCGCGCAACATAGCGCGCGGGCAGGTGTTCGACGAAAATTTCCTCATGTGCCTTGCCACGATGGGCGCGTTTTCGTTGGCGATTTACCGCGGGGCGAGCGGGCAGAGCACGGAAGGATTCGACGAAGCCTGCGCCGTTTTGCTGTTCTATCAGGTGGGCGA
>CALVTH010000018.1 GCA_944360115.1 uncultured Clostridia bacterium | reverse complement strand
CTGTAAACTATCAATGAAAAATTTTCAAAGAGTAGACTTGTAAATAATATAGTTCAGCGTAATGAGAAGTTAAAAGATCCATTTGAAGAATAAAAGAGTAATAACTTGTATAGTCCTTGAATTTGCCCAGTCAGCCCGAACAAGGGGCTGACTGTTTTAATTTCGTTCAACGATGATGCCGAAGAAATCAACGGCAAAAAAAATCATACGAACCCTTTTTCAGGGTTCGTATTATTACCTAATGGCGGAAGCGGAGGGTGCGTAAGGAGCGGAGCGACGGAACAGCGATGGGTATGCGGAGCGTTGTCGGGGTCCCCGCAAAGTACCGCAACGAAAAATGCAGTGAGGACACTTTGTGGGGTTGAGTCGCGTCAGCGACAGGTTGAGAATCCCTCTGCAAGATACGGGAAAACCCGCCGACGCGGCGGGTTTTCACTGGCGGAAGCGGAGGGATTCGAACCCCCGTGGGCTTTCACCCAAACGGTTTTCAAGACCGCCTCGTTATGACCACTTCGATACGCTTCCGTGCGCCTTCATTGTAGCACGCATTGTCCAATCCTTCAACAATATGCGCATAATAGCCCGTTCGTGCAAAAACCGCCGACAATCACAGTCGCACCACTCCGGTACACTTATCGTGTTTACGCTTGGGCGACGGGATTTCCGTCGAGGAAGGCGGAGGCGCCGACGGCTATCGCACACTGCAGACGCTTTTTGAAAAGTTCGCAGCCGTATGCATAGTTGCCGTTGATTGAGCCCGTGGCGTGAAATGCATTCGCCGCGCAACCACCTGCACACCAAAGTCTCGCGTTGCACTCGGCGCACTCTGGTTTAGTGAAGACATTGGATTTCTTGAAATTGTCGCGGAGCGCGGTGTTGGTGACTCCGTCGAATACATTTCCCATAAGGAAATCTTTCTCCCCGACAAACTGGTGGCAGGGGTAGAGGTCGCCGGTAGGAGTGACCGCCAGATATTCCGTACCCGAGCCACAGCCCGAAAGTCGCTTGTAAATACACGGTCCGTGTTCGAGGTCGAGCATATAGTGGTAGAACACGAAAGGTGCACCAGTCCGTCTGCGCTCGATCATCTTCTCCGCAAGCAGTTCGTACTGGCGTTTGACTATGGGCATATCCTCTTCGGTGAGCGCGTACGGCGAGGACGGGTCGCACACGACGGGTTCCATGCTGAGACGGTCGAAGCCGAGTTCCAGCATGACCTCGATGTCTTTCATGAAGTCGGGATTGAGGTGCGTAAAGGTCCCGCGGATGTAATATTCCTTGCCTGCGGCGTTGCGCGCGGCGGCAAAGCGTTGGAACTTGGGCACGATGATGTCGAAGCTGCCCAAGCCGCCCGCCGTTTTGCGGAAACGGTCGTTGACTTTTTTCCTGCCGTCGAGACTCATCACGACATTGTCCATTTCGCGGTTGGAAAATTCTATGACTTCGTCGTCGACGAGCATACCGTTGGTGGTCAGGGTGAAACGGAAATGTTTGCCGCAGTCCTTCTCTCGCTCGCGGGCGTACGCCACGAGGCGTTTGACGACATTCCAGTTCATAAGGGGCTCGCCGCCGAAGAAGTCCACTTCGAGGTTGTGGCGAGTGCCCGACGACGCTATGAGGAAGTCGAGGGCGGCTTTGCCCACCTCGAAGGACATCAGCGCGCGTTCGCCGTGATATTTGCCCTGACTTGCAAAGCAGTATTCGCAGTCCAGATTGCAGGTGTGCGCCACATGAAGGCACAGCGCTTTGACGACATCGGCACGCTTTGTCAGCGTTGCGGCGTCGGGGCGGAAAGCGTCGGGCGCGAAAAGTCCGCCGCTTTTTTCGAGTGCGGCAACTTCGTCAACACATTCTTCGACTTCTGCGGGGCTTATGCCGTGTTTTTGGGACAGAGTTGCGACCGTTTCGTCGCGGGAGAGGGTTTTGTAGACGGAAATAACATCGCGGACGAGTTCGTCCACGATGTGTATCGCGCCGCTTTCGCAATCGACGGCAATGTCAATGCCGCATTCTCGGAATGTATGTACCATATAATCAAAACCACCCGAGTTTTCTCGGGCGGTCGGGTGTGGAAATGTGCAAAATTACTTTGCGGCTTTTTCGCACTTCTGGTTGGCTACGCCGCAGGAAGTCTTGCAAGCGGACTGGCAGGAGGTCTGGCATTCGCCGCAGCCGCCGTTTTTCTTGCTTTCGTTGAGATTGCGGGTGTTGAGGGTGACTATTCTCTTCATAATTGTATCTCCTCGGATGTTTTTGATTATTATACCTTTTTCCCGCGGTTTTGTCAACGGCGTGGCAGTAAAGCCGCGGACGGGATTACTCCGCTTCGTCGTCCTCCGCTATCGAGACAAACCCCGCGGGATTGCCGAAATCAGTCAGCACCTGCACGCCGTTTCTTTCGGCAGAGGATAGGAACTTTACGATTTCGTCGGTAATGATTTCGCCGCGCAGGACAAGCGGTATGCCCGGCGGGTACACGCATACATTTTCGGCGGATACTTTGCCCACCGCAAAAGGATACATCTCCGCGCGGTATTCCGCGTCGCTCGGCAGGGGAACGGCTTTCCCCGCGGGCGGAAGCGGGACGGGCTTGCGGCGCGGCAATGTGAAAAATGTCCTGTCGGCGGCGATTACCGCTTGCGTCAGACGGTCGAAAGCCTGTGCGTCGTCGCCGATCGAGGCGATGAGCGTTATCCCGTCGACGGTGGCGTTTTCGACCTCTATACCGTATTTGCGACGGAGAAATTTTTTTGTTGCGCAACCGGTATAAGAGGACTTTGTGCAGTCGATATATATGCGTGAAATGTCTTTTGTGTAATTTACGCCGTCGATCGTAATGCTGTCGCGGGGAAGGGAGAGATAGCGGAGAGAGCCCGTCGCGTCATAGAATTTCCCGAGCGATTGCACGAGGTCGGCGGCAAGTCGCGCGCCGTCCTTTTCCAGCACATCGAGCATTGTTTCGACCGACGACATGAGTATGTAGGACGGACTGCTGGTGACGAAGACAGACACGGCGCGCCGCACGCGGGAAGGCTTGACAAGATCGGATGACAAATGCAGAAACGCCGTCTGGGTCAACGCGGGCAGGGTCTTGTGCACGCTCGACACGACAAGGTCGGCGCCACATTCCAGGGCGGTTGCGGGGAAAGCGGGGGAGAGGACGAAGTGCGCTCCGTGCGCCTCGTCAACTATGAGCGGAATTCCGTGCGAATGGACGATTCCCGCTATTGCGGCAATGTCGCTGACCACGCCCTCGTATGTGGGCGAAGTGACTATAACGGCGGCATATTTTGTCGCGGCGCACTTTTTTGCAACAGCTTCGGGAGACACTCCGCCGCACAACCCCGTCGCGGAATCCACGGCGGGCATTACGAAATCCGCGTCAAGCCCCAGAAGGGATACGGCGTTTGCCACCGAGCGGTGGCAGTTGCGGGCGACGAGCACCCTGTCTCCGCGCTTCGTTGCGGCGTAAATTGCCGCAAGCACGGCGCCCGTGCCGCCGTTTACGGACAAAAAGGACCTCTGCGCGCCGAAAAAGCGTGCGGCGCGGTCGCATATATCGGCTATCGAGCCGCGGGGGAAGTGCAGGTTGTCGAAACCGTCGATTTCCGTGATGTCGAAAGCCGCGCCCAATTCCCCGAGACGCGGAAAAGCCGCAAGATTGCGTTTGTGTCCCGGCATGTGCATGGGGATGACATTTTCGCGGGACAGGGCTTTCAGTTTGTCGAAAAGCGAATTGTCGTTCATACGGCGCACCTCGGAGTTGCGCGTCGCGTCGGCGCGCGCGTCGCTCCGTAAGAGATTATATATTGAGCGGAGCAAAATCACAACCTTGCCGACAAAATTGCGACGGCGGAGCGGCGAAAGAAAGATTGCGGTAGGTCGGAGGGGGCGGCGTTGAGGGCGTACTGCCGCGGACTTACAGGCAGGCGGCGGGCAGGGTAGCGGCGCGCGGACAAGGTGCGGCGCATTGACAACGCGGCGGGCGGTTTGGTATAGTATCCCAAACGGAGGTAGCTATGAAAAGTTACAGAAAGGAACTGTATTTCAATCTCCCCACCCGTCGCGGGTTTGTCAACATAACGCCGCAGGTGGAGCAGGCGCTTGCCGAGTCGGGCGTGCGCGAAGGACTCGTTCTCGTCAATGCAATGAACATTACGGCCAGCGTATTCATCAACGACGACGAAAGCGGACTTCATTCCGATTTCGAGAAATGGCTGGAGCGACTGGCGCCCGAAAAGCCCTATTCTCAGTATGCGCACAACGGCTACGAGGACAATGCCGACGCGCACCTCAAACGCACGGTTATGGGCAGGGAAGTCGTGGTGGCAATCACGGGCGGCAGACTGGATTTCGGCACCTGGGAGCAGATATTCTACGGAGAATTCGACGGCAAACGCACAAAGCGCGTGCTCGTCAAAATCATAGGCGAATAAAGAATTATCGCACATTCCGAGAGGTGAAAAAGCGCGGCGACAAGCCGCGCTTTTTGTTTTTGTCGAAACAGGTGCGGAAAGACGATTGCAACAAAAAACGGCGTTTATACGCCGTTTTTACAATTTAATATGTCGTTTTATGTGATATGCGATGTTCAGCGATTCTCGGAACGACCGTCATCGCCGTTGTCTGCGCAACCGTCCTCACCGCCGTTTTCAGGGATGTCCGCGCTTTCGCATACGCCGTTGTCCGCGCCGTCGTCCGCGGGTTGGACGGACGCGTCGTCGAACGGGGAAATCGCTTCGCCCGTCACGGATTGCGAGCCGTCGGATTGTTGCGCGCTGTCGGTCGTGGACTGCAGGTCGTCGGGTTGCATGAAGCCGTCGACCTGAACTTGCGAGCCGTCGGAGAGTTCCGCGGAGAGGGTGCGGCGCGCGAGAAGTTTTTTCTTTGTCAGGAAGTAGAAGGTGAGCGAGAGCACGGTGGCGACGCCCCAGCCTATCGGCCATGCGCTCCAGATTCCCGTTGCGCCGAGGAAGTAGGACAGCAGGTAGGAGAGCGCGACGCGAAGAATGAGGTCGGTGAAGGTGGAGATGACGAACAGTTTCATTTCGCCTGCGCCGCGCAGTACGCCGTCCGCCATTATCTTTGCCGCTATGATGACATAGAAGGGGGCGGCGATAAGCAGGAATGTGACGCCCGTGGAGAGCGCCTCGTCGCTCGCGCTGTCGTTCATGAACAGTTGCACGGCATACCGTCCCGCAAGGGTGTAGACGAGCGTGAACGCGACGGCGAACGAACACACCATGGCAAGCCCCGCACGGAAGCCTTTGCGCACGCGGTCGGGCTTCTCCGCGCCGATGTTCTGCGCCGTGAAGTTGGACATTCCGTTGCCGAGGGTGGTGAAGGACAGCACGGCGAAGTTGTTGTATTTTATCGCCGCGGAATATCCCGCGATTACCGCTTCGCCGAAGGTGTTGATTATGCTCTGTATGACGATGTTGCCCACGGACACGAAGCCCTGTTGCAACATACTCGGAATGGCGACCTTGGCGAACTCGCCGAGCATTTCCTTGGAGAACACGCGGTGCTTTTCGTCAGAACGCAGTTTTTTCAGCCTGAAAACGAGTACGGCGTTTGCCACGACGCAGCTTATGCCCTGGCAGATGAATGTCGCCCACGCCACTCCCGCGACGCCCATGGAAAACACGGTGACGAAGAGTATGTCGACGAATATGTTGGCGACCGACGAGACCGCAAGCAGGATGAACGGCGTGACGGAGTCACCGAGAGCGGCGAAAACGCCCGTTGCGATGTTGTAGAAAAACAGGAAGAACAGTCCGCCCACATAGATGTAAAGATAGAGCAGGCTGTCGGCGAAAATGCTGTCGGGGGTGTTGATTGCCTTGAGCAGCAGGGGAGCGCAGGAAAGCCCCAGCACGGTGAGCAACAGGCACAGCACGGCGGAAGAGATATACGCCGTGGACACCGCGCTTTTGACATCGGCAATGCGTTTTGCGCCGAAGAAACGCGCCGCCACGACGGAGCAGCCTATGTTGCACCCGAAAGCGAAAGCAATGAAGACGAGGGTTATTTCGTAGGAATTGCCGACGGCGGCGAGAGCGTTCTCGCCGATGAACTTGCCTGCGACGAGACTGTCAGCGATATTGTAGAGTTGCTGAAAGACAATGCTTCCGAAAAGGGGGAGGCAAAACTTCCAGAGCACCTTGCGGGGACTGCCGACGGTCAAATCCTTTTCCACGATATCTCCTCTTTTCCCCGCCGCCTATGATACTCCCGTGTGCGCGCGTTGTCCAACGAATGAGAGTATTTGGGAACAAGAAGAGAACAAAACCGTACGGAGAGCGCGCGTTGAGCGCGCGCTATGCCCGCGCCTGCTGCGCGTTGCGCGCGTGCGTGGGCACGAAAAGTCATTGCGCAAGCGGGGCGGTTTGTGCCGGAAAACGCAGTTCAGCGTAAAAGAAACGCCCCGTGACGGGGCGTTTGTGAGATTTCGCTTGAAATTTCTTGCGGGAAGTCGTCATGCGGGAAGTCTTCGCGTCAGTCGTCGCTCTTGAGCGGTGCGAAACCGTAGCCGTTGACCTCGCGGGCTTTGGTTATGTAGATGAAAGCCGCAGGGTCTTTTTTCTGTATGATGTGCTTGACTTCGTTGATTTGCTTTTTGCGGACGACGCAGACGAGCACTTTGTGCTGTTTGCCCGTGTAGTAGCCTATGCCGTCGGTGACGGTGACTCCGCGGTGCAGTTTGCGGGTGATTTCCTCGGCGATTGCGTCGTGGTGGTCGGATATGACATTGAACACTATCGAAGCCTGGAAGCCCGACTGAATGACATCGGCGACCTGCGAAGTGGCGACCAGCGACAGGAAGGAGTAGAGTATGGGCGACAGGACGGCGGTTATGACGGCGTCGGAGCCGGCGCTGTAATCCATGTCTATGAAAGCCAGACCGCCGGAGGCGATGACTATGACGCAGTCGCACATGAATATGAGCCAGTGCACGCTGGAAATGGGATTCTTGGCGTAGATGAGTTTGCCGATGATGTCGGTGCCGCCGCGGGACGCGTTGAAGCGGAGCATGAGACCGAGGCTGAGACCGGAGATTGCGCCGCCTGCGAGGGAAGCGAGGAGCATATAACCGCTTTCGTAGCTGCCCGCGTAGTATTTGGGGAAGCCGTCGATGAGGTCGAAAACCGCCATGAAAATGGAGTGGACGGCGACGCAGTACAGCGTGTCGAAAGTGAATTTCTTGTTGTGGAGCAGAATGAACGCCGCTACCAGCAAAGGCACATTGAGCACCATACCCGTGACGGCGGGGCTGAACACGGTGTCGGCGAGGTGCTGGTTGAAGGGCAGGACGGCGTTGTAGATGAGCGAGGACACGCCGTTGAGACCACCGGGCGCGAAAGCGTTGGGGACTATGAACACATAGTCGGCGACAGCCCACACGACGGAAAGAGCGGCGAGGAAGAAATAGAACTTGAACGCCTTGAAAACTTTTTTCTTCATGGGGACGGGAGCGTCGCCCGCGTCGGGAGCCGCCGCGAGGGCTTCGTCCGTTGCGGAGTCCGCGGCATAGGCGGAATCCTCGGAGAGCGCGGCGGGAGCGCCGTCGGTCGACCCGTCCTCGCAGGCGGGAACGGCGTCACACGCGCCGTAAGGGGAAATCTCGTTGCCGAGAGAGTCATTTTCGCCCTCGGGGGAGAGCATTGTTTTTCGGGTATCGGTGTTGTCCATAACTCTTCGGTTGCGCGTCTTGCGTAAGGCGGCGGACGCCGCCTCGGATGTGCGGCGATTGCGCCGCTTGCACAAATGATGTCCTCAGTTGTCCTTCTTCGCCGCTTTTGCCGCTTGCTTTGCCGCCTTCTTGGACAGCATCTGCGGTTTGACGGTGTAGGCTTCCAGTTCCTTGTCGCGTTTGAAGCCCTTGAGGAAACGCTTGAAACTGCCCTTGACGCCGTTGCACATATCGGCAAGAGCGTCAACGGAGGCGGAGGAAATTATGCCGCCCGTGAAGCCCATGAACGCGCGCAGCGGCATATCCTGCACGGAGCGGATAATCATTTCGCGGTTTTCGGAATGTCCCGCGGCGATTTTCGCGCCGCCGACGAGCAGACCGCTGACGACCCTGCCGACGGGGGAATTTGCCACATCGGCAAGACAGCAGTTGTGGTCGAATTCGCCTTTGAGGTAGGGGGTGTTCTCGGTGATGGACGAGCCGTAGAGCGCGGCGAACTGTTCGACGGGAACGGTGCGCTTCTGGTCGGCGTTGTCCTTGATGTCGTAGTAGAAAGGCGCGTCCGCGTGATAATCGGGAATTGGCGCGGAAGGATTGGCGGACCTGACGGCGACGGTGGTTTTGAGGCGGATGTCGCGGGACGACGCACCGACGAGAATGTCGAAGTCGCCGCTTTCGATATGCCAGTCCTTGATGAGCACATTGTAGTAGGCAAACGCGCGGCTGTCGAGGGTGAGGGAAATCTCTTTTTCCTCGCCCGCTTTCAGGAACACTTTCTTGAAAGCGCGCAGTTCCTTGACGGGACGGAATATTGTGGAAACGGTGTCGGCGACATAAAGCTCGGCGATTTCCGCGCCGTCGCGGTCGCCCGTGTTCCTGACTTTGAAAGTGACCGTCAGCGGCTCGCCCTCGTCGATTGCGGAAGAGGAGAGCGCGATGTCGGAATATTCAAAGGTGGTGTAACTGAGTCCGAAACCGAAGGGATAGCGCACGGGTTTGTCGACGGTGTCGAAGTAACGGTAGCCGACATATACGCTTTCGCGGTACTGGACATTGCGCGGTCCCATGGGGAAGTAGAGCGAAGACAGGCTGTCGCTTTCTTTCATGGGGAAGGTTTCGGCGAGTTTGCCCGACGGGTTGACATCGCCGTAGATGAGGTCGCGCGCGGCGATACCCATGGCCTGACCGCCAAGATACATGTTGAGTATGGCGCGGGAAGCGGGTTCGACGCGGTCGAGCTGCACGGGCGAGCCGCAGGACAGCACCGTGACGACATTGGGGTTGACCTTGGCGATTTCCTCAGCGAGGATGACATGACTGTCGGGCATGTCTATGTGACGCCTGTCGAATCCTTCGGACTCGTATTCGGGAGTGAGCCCTATGAACAACAGCACGACATCGGCGGCTTTGGACTTTTCGACGGCTTCCTTGAGCAGTTTTGCATTGTAGCCGTCGCCCTTGAACTTGTAGCCCGCGGCGTATTCGAAGGGGATGCCGGCTTCCTTCATGGCGTCGACGAAAGAAGTGAGGCGGGTGGGATTGATGTTGCTCGAGCCCGTGCCCTGATAGCGGGGTTTCTCTGCGAGCGCGCCGACGACGACCACCTTGGCGTCCTTGGAGAGGGGGAGTATGTCCTCGTTCTTGAGCAGCACCGCGCTTTCGGAAGCGATTTTGGCGGCGAGGGCGTGATGTTCCTCGAAATGCGGGTCGGCGCCCTCGACCTCGTTGGCTTTGCACTCGAAAGCGTATTTTATGAGACG
Source organism: uncultured Clostridia bacterium (assembly GCA_944360115.1). GTDB lineage: Bacteria > Bacillota > Clostridia > Christensenellales > CAG-917 > Limadaptatus. The sequence continues at coordinate 22,536 of CALVTH010000018.1, read as the reverse complement.
GAGCACGACGCGGTCGAGCTCCTCCTCGGAGATGACGCCGTCATTGACCGCCTTGACGATGACGCGGTCGTTGGCGCCCTTGTTGCCGGGCATTTCGAGGTCAAGCCCCGCGCGTATGCCTTCTATTCTGTCGTTCACCGCGCCCCAGTCGCTGACGACTATGCCCTCGAATCCCCATTCGTCGCGGAGAATGTCGGTGAGCAGACGCTTGTTGTCGGACATATAGGTGCCGCCGACGCGGTTGTACGCGCACATCACCTGCGCGGGCTGTTCGTGCTTGACGACATACTCGAATGCGGGCAGGTAGATTTCGCGCAGAGCGCGTTCGTCGACTATGGTGTCGATGCACATACGGATGTGCTCCTGATTGTTGGCGCAGAAATGTTTGAGGGAAGCGCCCACGCCTTCTTTCTTGGCGCCGCGCACCCACGCCGCGCCCATAATGCCGGCGACGAGCGGGTCCTCGGAGAAATATTCGAAATTCCTGCCGCAGAGGGGACTGCGTTTGATGTTGACGCCGGGTCCGAGCACGGTGGTGATTTTCTGGGCTTTTGCCTCTTCGGCAATCGCCTTGCCTTCGGCTTCGGCGAGCGACGGATCCCAGGAACTCGCCGTGGTGACGGCGGGCGGGAAGCAGGTGGCGGGGTAGGCAACATTCATGATGTTGGTGCCTATGCTTTCCTGCTCGTGTCTCACCCCGTGAGGCCCGTCCGTCATGAGGACGGAGGGGACGCCGACGCGGTCCACGGGCGTGGTTTTCCAGAAAGTGAGACCGGAACAAAGAGACGCTTTTTCCTCGAGAGTGAGGCTGTCGAGAATTGCCTTGTAGTCGGATTGGTTCATACTTCCTCCCTGCGCGTAAAGTGCGAGCGACGCGCGCGCACGCAGTGTATATACTGATATAGTAGCACCCTTTCCGCGCGCAATCAACACTTTTTAGGGCATTTCCCCGCCGAAAAGGGCGGAAGCGCGTATAAAAGCCGTTTTTGCGCCTTCCCCGCGCGGCGACTTGAAAAACCCGTCGGCAAAATGTTAGAATCGTTGTAACCTCCGCGCCGTTCGGGCGTATTTAAGGTGAAGCGGGCGATATATGAAGAACGAAGTACTCGAGAGGCTTTTTGCCAGATATTACAATGAAGCGAAATTGTATGTCGCCTCTCTGTGCCGTGATTCTTCGCTTGCCGACGAAATCGTGTCGTCGTCGTTTTACAAGGCTTTCATGAAAGTCAACGACGACAGCGAAAGCTTCAAATACTGGCTGTTCAAGGTGTGCAGGAACGCGTATTTCGATTACCTGCGCAAGAGAAAGCGGCTCACCGCGCTCAACGACAATATGTCGGACGACAGCGGCGACCTTGCCGAACGGCTTATCAGACAGGAAGAATATGTCGCGCTCTACCGCGCGATTTCGCTCCTGAAAGACAATCTGCGCGAAGTCATCGAACTGTTCTATTTCGGCGAGATGTCGGTGGCGGAGATTGCGGGCATAACGGAGCAGAGCACGGGCAATGTCAAGGTTATGCTCTACAGGGCAAGGATGAAACTGAAAGAAATTCTGGAGGAACGGGAATGAATTACGACGACGCTTTCAAGCATTACAAGGAAGGCACCGCAAACGACGAGGAAAAGGAATTCGTCAAGCAGGAGATAGCCAAGGCGAGAGCGCTGGCGTCCCTGCTCGAGGACGATTCCGTCTCGGCAAACGCCGCTGAGATAAAACGGGCTGACGCTGAGGAAATCAAAGCCGCGAAAAAGGAATTTTCGTGGCGGGGTATGCTTATAGGACTGATTGCGATGATAGTGCTCATCGTCGCCGTCGGCGTGGTGCTCGGTTGCGTTTTCGGCGCGGCGGCGGGCTATGCAAACGACAGTATCGCGGTCACCAAGGAAGCGGCGGTCGAATACGCCAAAGCGGCGGCGTACGCCGACGCCACCGACCCGAACAAATTCGGTCCGGCGGTGTTCGTGGGCGACAACACTTTCTTCCTCGACGAAAAATATTCGGACATCGACAGGAAGTTCAACATCGAGGCGAACCTGCAACAGAGCTACTACACCTACTCGATAGAGGTCAAGGGCTATGACGAAAACGGCTTTGAGTGGGAATACAAAATCGGAGTGGACACCCGCACAGGAAACTGCATAGTGCTCGACTTCGAGAAAGAACTCAAAGGCACCCGTTACTGAACAGCAAGCGCGCGGCAATCGCGCATACAACTCTCCTGATGGAAGACCGTCCCCGCAGCCGCGGGGGCGGTCTCCTTTTATTGCGCTGCCGCCCGTCTTTTCGTCACTCCGAGAGAGGACTTTGTCGGGGCGGTTCGGTCGGTGTGATTTTGCAGTCGCATTGCGAGTTGCCTGCGGCGCTGCCGCTTTTCCTTTTTTCCCCTGTCCTAATTTGTGCGCGGCTAAATTATTCCGCAACGATTGCATAGAATATAGGCGAGGTGGATATGTGGTCTGACATCATAAGCATCGACAAGGGGTTCGGGAAGGAGATAGAATTTCTGTTGTGCAAACTGAGGGGAGTCAAGAATCTGTCCTTCGCGGTGGAGGAGAGCAAGGACAGAGTGTTCATCTATCTGGCTTCCGTTTGCGAACTTGCAGAAGAAGTCGAGGAGCAGGTCGCGGACATACTCGAGACCGTCATCCTCGTGTTCATGAAACTGCGTTTTTTTCTCGGCAACCTGCAAAAGAAGGAGTTGAATCACGCCGATTGTGCTCTGATATGCTCGCTTGTGCATTTTGACAGACAGTACGAGAGCAACATAGTGCGCAAAGCGCTCTCCGAAACGGTGGACTTCGCCGTGGACGGAATCCTGCATTTCAGGCTTCGTCCCCTCGTCGAAAACTGGGAGGAGCTTTCCGCGCTCGCCTGTCGTCTGACGGAGGAGGGCACGGGTGGCGATGTGTTCGACATAGCGTCGTTCATCACGGGCACGGACGGAGCGAGAAGCCGCCTCGCCCTCACCCCCGACACTCTCGTCAACCTCACTCAGCGGCACCCCGTCGAAGTCATTGACCTCTTCGATGCGCCCGAACTCAATCTCATCTCGGCGATAATAGGGGAGCGCCCCTCGGAAATACTGTTGCGCAATGTCGCCTTGTCGCCGCCCATGAGCAACACCCTGAAACACATCGCGCGCGTGGTCACGGACTAGGCGGACTGAGCGGGCAACCGCAAGCGCAAACGGCACGGAAACGGCAAACCGAAACGGTGCTGAAACAGTGCTGAGACGGTCAACACAGACGGCACGGAAACAGTGCTGAAACGGCGAACGGAAACGGCGCGGAAACTGCGAACCGAGGCAAAACAAAACCATAAAAAACGAGGGCTGTTTGCCCTCGTTTTCCGTTATCTAAGCGAATGGATTGGTGTTTTCGGCCGGTCGTCAGCGGATGACCCTGACGCGGATGACGCCGTCGATTTTGCCGAGCGCGTCGGCGTCGATTGCGTCGTCGCTCTCGTACACGGCGTACACATAACCTTTTGCCGTCTTTGCCGTCGCACCCTCGGGGAGTGCCGCGCCCTCTTTTGCTATCACGGTTGCACGGTGCGCCTTGACGCTGTCCACTTTGAGACAGGGCAGGTTGACGGAATTGACTATGTTGCCGTTTTCGATGTAATCCTTGAGTTCGTTCGCCGCCATAACCGCGCAGTTGTCCTCGGCTTCCTCGGTGGAAGCGCCGAGGTGGGGCACCGCGACGATACCTTTGCAGTTGTTGACTTCCGCGGTGGGGAAGTCGGCGACATACTTATGCACCTTGCCGCTTGCGAGGGCGGCTTTGATGTCGTCCACCTTCACCAGTTCGGCGCGGGCGGCGTTGATTATCACCACGCCGTCCTTCATCGCCGCGAGGGAGTCGGCGTTTATCATGCCGGTGGTCTCCGCGGTGGCGGGCATGTGCAGGGTGACGAAATCGGCTTCCGCGCACGCTTCGGCGGGAGTGGCGAGCACCGTCACGAAGGGGATTTCGGCTTTGGCGGCTTCGGAGAGATAGGGGTCGTAACCCACCACTTTCATTCCGAGGGCGTCGGCGGCGACGGCGACTTTTCTGCCGATTGCGCCGAGACCGAGCACCGCGAGCGTCTTGCCGAGGATTTCGTGTCCGACGAACTGCTTTTTGCCTTTCTCGACCTGTTTTGCGACATCGTCACCCGTGAGAGTGGCTGCCCACGCCACGGCTTCGGCGATGTTGCGCGCGGCGAGGATGAGCTCGCATATCACCATTTCCTTGACGGAATTGGCGTTGGCGCCGGGGGTGTTGAACACGACGATACCGCGCGCCGCATAGTCGGCGTGGGGGATGTTGTTGACGCCCGCGCCCGCTCTCGCCACGGCGAGAAGGGAGGAGGGCACGGCGTAATCCGCCATGTTCGCGCTCCTGACCAGAATACCCGCGGGGGAGTCGCTGGCGTCGGTGAGATTGTACCCTTTGAGGATTTCGTCCGCGAGGGGAGAGATTGCGTTGAGTTTGAGGATGTCCATATTTTCTCCGTACCGTTGCCGATTATTTGTTGACAAGTTCGAATTTCTTCATGAACTCGATGAGGGCTTTGACGCCTTCGACGGGCATCGCGTTGTAGATGGACGCGCGCATACCGCCCGCAAGACGGTGACCCTTCAGAGACACGAGACCGGCTGCCTCGGCTTCCTTGACGAACGCGGCGTCGAGTTCCGCCGACGGGGTGACGAAAGGCACATTCATCATCGAGCGGTCCTCGGGGTTGACCTTGTTGCGGTAGAAGGAGGAGTTGTCGATGAAGTCGTACAGCATCGCCGCCTTTTCGCGATTGATTTTCTCCATTGCGGGCACGCCGCCCATTTTCTTGAGATAACGCATATTGAGCATCATCACATAGATGGGCCAGCAGGGCGGAGTATTGTAAAGGCTGTTGTCCTTCGCCTGCGTGGAATACTTGAGCATCGTGGGGCAGATCGCCATTTCGTGCCCGAGCAGATCCTTGCGGACGATGACGAGGGTGACGCCCGCGGGGGCGAGGTTCTTCTGCGCGCCGGCGTAGATGAGACCGTACTTGGTGACATCGGCGACTTCGCTCATTATGCAGGACGACATATCGGACACGAGGGTGGTGCCGCAATCGGGGGTGTAGTGCCACTTGGTGCCGAAAATGGTGTTGTTCTCGGTGATGTGGACATAGTCGATGTCGTCGCGGAAATCGGCGCGGGTGACTTTGGGGATATAGGTGTAGCCCGCCTCTTCCGAGGAAGCCACGAGACGGATGTCGCCGTATTTGCGGGCCTCTTTGTAGGCCTTGTTGGAGAAGTTGCCCGTGACGACATAGTCCGCCTTGCCCTTGACGAGCAGGTTGAGGGGAACGGCTTCGAACTGGGTGGACGCGCCGCCCTGGACGAGGAGTATATCGTAGTCTTCGGGGACATTCATCAGTTCGCGGACGAGGGCGATACATTCGTTGTGAATGGGTTCGTAGACCTTGCCGCGGTGGCTGAGCTCCATGACGCTCATGCCCGAGCCTTGATAATCGGTGATTTGACGCCCTGCCTCTTCGAGCACCTCGACGGGGAGCATACTGGGACCTGCGGAAAAGTTGTAAACTCGCATAATACCTCCAAAAATCGAAAACGGTTTGTCCGTTTATTTGCGAAATTATACATCTTTTGCGCGCCGCTTGTAAAGGGAATGAGGGCGCAAAACGCACTTTTTCCGCCCAAAACTTTGTGAGGAAGAAAGCACGCGCGTCCCGTGCAATCGGTTGCTTAAATGCTTTCCGTGGGTTATAATACTAGAGATTACGCAAACGAACGCAAGGCGGCAGGGAGCCGCACAAGGAGTAAAATGTCAAAATCCGTTAAAGTTATTTTCCTCGGGGGTGTGGGCGAAATAGGCAAGAACATGACCGCCCTCGAGTACGGGGACGACATCGTCGTCGTCGATTGCGGGGTGGAATTTCCCCGCGAGGACAGCCCCGGTATCGACGCCATTATCCCCGACATCACCTATATCCGCGAAAACCGCGACAAGCTGCGCGGCATAGTCCTCACGCACGGTCACGAGGACCACATCGGCGCCATACCTTATTACGCCGACGAACTGGATGTGCCCATATACGGCACCGCGCTCACGCTCGGTCTGCTCGAACGCAAACTCGCCGAGCGCGGCGCAAAATGCAAACTCGTCCGCGTGGACGAGGGCGACACCGTCAATCTCGGCGCATTTTCGGTGGAATTCATCAAGGTGGCGCACTCCATGGCGGGCGCGTGCGCGCTTTCCGTCACCACCCCCCTCGGAGTCATTTTCGTCACCGGCGATTTCAAAATCGACAACACCCCCATCGACGGCAAAAAGACCGACCTGCAACGCATTGCCGAAATCGGCGCGAAAGGCGTCCTGCTCATGCTCGGCGAGTCCACCAATGTCGAACGCAAAGGCTCGTCCACTTCCGAAATGGTCGTGGGGCAGGGGCTGGAAAGCATTTTCGTGTCCAACGCCGACAAACGCCTCGTCATAGCCTGTTTCGCTTCCTCCAACTACCGCGTGCAGCAGATACTCTGGCTCGCCGAAAAATACGGCAGAAAAGTCGTGCTCGCGGGCAGAAGCATGAAAGGTATCGTCGAGGTGGCGTCGAGAGTGGGCGAACTGCAGATACCCAAGGGCATAATCGTCGACGGCATAGGCAAACTGCCTCCCGAAAAAGTGGTGGTCGTCTCCACGGGCACGCAGGGCGAGCCCGCCAGCGCGCTCAACAAGATGAGCCGCGGGGATTTCGGCAAGGTGTCCATAGGCTGCGACGATGTCGTGGTGCTGTCGTCCACCCCCATTCCCGGCAACGAAAAGTCCATTTACGAAGTCATCAACAACCTTTTCAGAAAGGGCGCGCATGTCATCTACGAAGCCATGAACGAAGTCCATGTTTCCGGACACGCCTACGAAGAGGAACTGAAAATAATGCTTTCGCTCGTGCGGCCGAAATTCTTCATTCCCGTGCACGGCGAATACCGCCACCAGTTCAAGCACGCGGAAATCGCGCGGTCGCTCGGCGTGCGCGAGGAGAACATCGTCATCCCGTCGATAGGCGAGGTGTACGGCGTGGGGCGCACCTGTCTCAAGCAACACTCCAATGTGACCGCGGGCAATGTCTATGTCGACGGAGTGGTGCTCGAGGACGGCAACGCCGTGGTGTCCGACCGCCGCAGTCTCGCGGAATACGGTATGCTGCTGGTGCTGGCTTCCGTCGATACCGAGAGGGGAGTCATCGCGGGTGACTGCGAAGTCATCGCCCGCGGCTTCAATCTCACCGACGACATCGAGAGTGAAATCAGGAGCGTGGTGCGCGACACCGTCAACGGCGCGGACTTCGACGCGGAGTCCCTGAACGAACTCACGCGCACCGTCAAGAAAGCCGTGCGGAAACTGTTCTACCGAGACAGACAGTTCCCCGTCATCATACCCATAATAGTGCAGGACTGAGCAATGGAAAGACGACCCGTAATTCTCATTATGACCTCGACGGGCGAATACGGCAATGTGTCGCGAGCCGTTGCAGAAGCCGTCCGCAAGGAAGGCAGTCACAATGTCGTGGTGCTTGACGAGAGCAAGTACGATTCGCGCACGGGCATATCGGGAATAGACAGGCTTATGCAGGTGGGCGACGAATACAAACTGGTCGCCGACAAGCGTATGACGGCGGGCGAGGCTTTCCGTTACGACAGGGCGAGCAATTCCTCGGGCGGACAGCGCAGGCTGAGCAGGCGCAACCGTCGCATAGCCAACGCCGTCAAGCGTTACCGTCCCGAATTCATCCTCGCGCTGACGCCCTACGCCTGCGCCGTCACCTCGGAAGCGCGGCGCAAGACGGGCTTCTTCACGGACATCATCTATGTGCTGAACGGTTTCGTCGTTCACGGCGAGGGCGCCGTGCACGACGCCGATTGCTATATCGTCGAGAACTCCGAGATGAAAGCCGCTCTCGTCGAAAGGGGAGTGCCGTCGCGCAAGGTCATGGTCATGGGATTGCCTTTCGACGCCGTGCGTCTGACTCCGATAGAGCGCGAAGCCAGAAAGCAGGAACTCGGTCTCCCCAAAACCCCGACGGTTTTCCTCAACGCCCGCAAAAGCGCGGACAGCGAGGAACTGCTCGGGCTGCTCACCGACCAGGGCAACATACTCAACACGGTGTGCTACACCCGCGACATCAAGGAGGTGGCGGCTCTCAGAGCGGTCGCCGACGCCGACGGCGGAGGCGGCGGGGTCATAGTGCTGACCAAGGAAGACCTCTTCGACGAATATCTCTCCGTCAGCGACATCGTGGTGACCTCCTACGACCCGTCCGTGCTGTACAAGTGCTTCAAGACGGGCAAGTCGGTCATCGTCGCCGAGCGCGAGGGGAGCAAGCACGACAAGGACCTGGAATATCTCGCGGCACAGGGTCTCATACTCCGCGCCGCGCACAACATCGACACCGTCGCGCTGATATACAAACTCATGCAGACGGACACTGCGGCGCAGTTCGCCGAGAAGGGCGAGGAACGCACGGAGATGTTCTCTCTCGACAATCTCGCGGGGTATCTGACGGGCTACATCTCCACCCGCTCCGAAAATGTGCCGTCGCTGTCAAATCGCACAAGTCAGAGCTGACGCGTCGGAAACGAACGCTAAACCCGTGTTTTGCGGGATAATGTACGGAAAATCTTGCTGCGGCGACTGCCGCAGGGAGGATATATGAAACCTTTGGTTGCAATAGTCGGTCGCCCCAATGTGGGCAAATCCACGCTCTTCAACCGCCTTGTGGGCGACAGAATTTCCATTGTGGAAAATGTCCCCGGGGTCACCCGAGACAGGGTGTACGCCGACTGCGAGTGGTGCGGACACGCGTTCACTCTCATAGACACGGGCGGGCTGGAACTCAAGAGCGACGACGAGATGTGGACGCACATACGCGAGCAGGTCGACATCGCCGTCGGCGTTGCGGACGCCATAATCTATGTCGTGGACGGCAGGACGGGACTCACCCTCGACGACGAGGCGATAACCGCCTATCTCCGCCGCGCGAAAGTGCCCGTCATTCTCGCCGTCAACAAAATCGACAATAACGAGCAGGACGCGGTGTACGCTTTCTGTTCTCTCGGCTTCGGCGAGCCTTACGGGGTGTCCGCGGCGCAGGGCAAGGGGCTGGGCGAATTGCTGGACGCCGTGGTCGCCGCCGTGCCCGAGGTGGCGCCCGAAGAGGACGAGGATGTCATCAAAATCGCAATCGTCGGCAAGCCCAACGCGGGCAAAAGTTCCCTCGTCAACAAAATCCTCGGCTACGAGCGCGTTATAGTCAGCAGTGTGGCGGGCACCACGCGCGACGCCATTGACACCGAACTTACCGTCGGCGGCGACAAATACATTCTCATCGACACCGCCGGTATGCGCAAGAAAAAGAGCGTCGACGAGGGACTGGAGCGTTACAGCGTCATGCGCAGTCTGCTTGCCGTGCGCCGCGCCGATGTCGTGCTCATAGTATGCGACGCGTCCGAGGGAATGACGGAACAGGATGTCAAAATCGCGGGGTATGTCCACGAACAGGGCAAGCCCTCCGTCGTCGTCATGAACAAATGGGACCTTGTCGACAAGGACACATACACCAAGGACAAGTTCGACCGCAAACTGCGCGAGGAACTCAAGTTCATGGATTATTTCCGCTCGCTGTATGTTTCCGCGCTGACGGGCAAGAGGGTGGACAACATCCTCGGGGAGTGCAGGAAGGTGCTTGCCAACAGCCGCAGGCGCATTGCCACGGGTCTGCTCAACGAAGTGTTGCAGGAAGCCGTGCGCACCAGCGAACCGCCGTCCAGAAAGGGCAACCGACTCAAGATATATTTCGTTACCGAGACTTCCGTCGCGCCCCCCACATTCGTGCTCAAGGTCAACGACCCCGACCTCATGCACTTCAGTTATCAACGCTATATCGAGAACGCGCTCCGTCGCGCTTTCGATTTCGAGGGCACTCCTATAAGGATTGTCGTCAGGCGCAACAAGGAGGAAGATTGAGCCATAGCCTTGCCATAGCCGAAGTTATGTGCTAAAATTCCCGTTATATCGCAGGTCGGAGCAGGTTCGGCGGGCTCCGACGACACCCAGCCGAAAGGAGGATTATGGATTACAAATCGTTTTCCAGGGCAGAGCTCGAAGATATGCTCGCGCAGGAACAGAAGAAGTTCAAGAAACTCGTCAAAGCCGGTCGCAGCGTCGATATGACGCGCGGCAGACCGTCCAAGGCACAGCTCGAAATCGCCATGCCCATGCTTGCCGGCGCAGGCGCTTACGACTATGCGGCGGAGGATGTCGACGCGCGCAACTACGGCGCTCTCGCGGGCACAAAGGCCTGTCGCGCCCTGTTCGCCGAGATTTTCGGCGTCAAGCCCGACGAGGTCATCACCGCCGACGGCAGCAGTCTCGACCTAATGTACACCCTCGTGCACTTCGCCGTTCAGTTCGGCGTGCTCGGCGGCACTCCGTGGGGCAAACTCAAGAAGGTCAAGTTCATTTGCCCCGCCCCCGGTTACGACAGACATTTCGCCGTCACCCAGCAGTTCGGCATCGAGATGATAACCGTCAGAATGAACGAGGACGGCCCCGATATGGATGTCATCGAGACTCTGGTGCGCGAGGACGACAGCATCAAGGGGATATGGTGCGTGCCCAAGTATTCCAACCCCACGGGCATAACCTTCTCCGACTCCGTCGTGGAGCGCATGGCGACCATGAAAACCGCCGCTTCCGACTTCAGGATTTTCTGGGACAACGCCTACATAGTGCACTCCCTCTACGACACCGACGACCAACTCAAGAACATCTTCGATGTGGCGCGCAAGGCGGGCACAATCGACAGGATTTATTCCTTTGCGTCCACTTCCAAGATTACCTTCGCGGGCAGCGGCGTGTCGGCGATTGCCGCTTCCGAAGCCAACATCAAGGACATTCTCCGTCTGATGTTCTACAAGTGCATCTGCCCCAACAAGGTCAATCAGGTCATGCACACCAACTTCCTCGTCAACCTCGCGGGAGTCAAGCGCGTCATGGCACAACACGCCGAACTCCTCCGTCCCAAATTCGAGCTGTTCGACAAGATGTTCACCGAAGCCTTCGAGGGCGACGAATTCGTCAAGTGGTCCAAGCCGCGCGGCGGATATTTCATCTCCGTCGATGTCAGGAAATGCGCGAAACGCACAGTCGAACTTGCCGCCAAAGCGGGCGTCAAATTCACCGAAGCGGGCGCAACCTTCCCCTACAAGCTCGACGATATGGACAGCAACATCCGCATTGCGCCGTCCGTGCCCACTCTCGAAGAAATGGAGTTTGCAATCGAAGTGCTGATTTCGGCAATCAAGCAGGCGCGTATCGAGCGCATACTCGTCAAGGCGTAATGACGCCGACGACGCGACAGCAAGGTCGTTGAACCGACGACAACCGCCGCAACCGCGGCGGTTTTCTTTTGCCTTTCGGGGCGGGCGGGGCGCCTTTCGCGTTTCCGTTGCTCCCGAACGGTCGCCCGTAGCGGGCGACGACGCGCCCGCGCGGGCGCGCATTTTTTTTCGGAATATTCCCGCCCCTCGGGGCATACATATTAGCAAACCGAAATGGAGGCTTTTATGGACAAATTCGACCTTTATCGTGACATTGCCACGCGTACGGGCGGGGACATCTATGTAGGGGTGGTCGGTCCCGTCAGGACGGGCAAATCCACCGTCATCAAGCAGTTTATGGAGAAGCTCGTCGTGGGCGGTATCGAGGGCAAGGACGCCCGCGCGCGTGCCGTCGACGAAATCCCGCAGTCTGCGGACGGCAAGACCATAATGACCACTCAGCCCAAATTCGTGCCCGCCGAAGCGGCGCGCGTGGTGCTGTCGGACAATCTTTCCGTCAATATGCGGCTCATCGACTGCGTGGGTTATCTCGTCGCGGGCGCACTCGGCAGCGAGGAGGACGGCAGGGAGAGAATGGTGTCCACGCCGTGGTCGGACGAGGATATGCCTTTCTCGGAAGCCGCCGAAATAGGCACGGACAAGGTCATCCGCGAGCACAGCACAATCGCGCTTGCCGTAACCACGGACGGTTCTTTCACGGACATACCGCGTGCGGAGTATGTGCCCGCCGAGGAACGCGTGATTGCCGAACTCAAAGCCACGGGCAAGCCCTTTGCCATAGTGCTCAACACCGCCGAACCCGCCGCCGAGACGGCGCAGTCGCTCCGAGCCGAACTCGAAGAAAAATACGACGCGCCCGTCACCGTCATCAACGCGCTCGCCATGACCGAAGCCGATATCACGCGCATTATGGAAGACATACTGCTCGAGTTCGGCGTGAGGAGAGTGGACTTCGAACTGCCGCGCTGGGTGCAGGCTTTGCCGCCCGACGACGAAGTGGTGAAGGAGATAGTCTCCGCCGTCCGCGATATGGGCGAAAAGGTCGTCAAGATGAAGGACTATGCCGAGGTGGACGCCTTCTTTGCCGACAAGGAATATTGGAAAGAGCCTTCTTCCGTCGAACTGGAAGCGGGCGCGGGCAGGATAACCGTCACCGTCGCCCCCAAGGAAGATGTGTTCTTCCGCGTGGCGAGCCGCGAGTGCGATATGGAAATCACCGACGATTTCACTCTGCTCGGACAACTGCGCAAAATGGCTTCCGCCCGCCGTCGCACGGCGAAACTTCTCGACGCGCTCGAACAGGCGGAGAGCACGGGTTACGGTATCGTCTATCCCACAATGGAAGAGATGATACTCGCCGACCCCGAAATCATAAGGCAGGGGCAGCAGTACGGCGTGCGGTTGCGCGCCACCGCGCCGTCGCTGCACATCATGCGCGTGGATGTCGAGACCGAGGTCAGCCCCATCGTGGGCAGCGAACAGCAGAGCTCCGAACTCGTGGGCAATATGCTCGCCGATTTCGAGCGTGACAAGCAGGCGATATGGGAGACCAACATCTTCGGGCGCACGCTGTCCTCGCTGGTCGCCGACGGCATAAGCAACAAACTTTCCGGCGTGCCCGTCGACGCCGAGAACAAACTCCGCAAGACTCTCGGCAGAATCGTCAACGAAGGAAAGGGCGGGGTTATCTGTATTCTTCTGTGACGCCGTTTGCGAAGAAGCCGTAAGGCTCTTTGCGCAACAAGCCCGTTTATGCGCCGTAACAGGCGCGTAAACGGGCTGTTTTGCGTTTTATCAAAAAATGCGGCGCGGTTTAGGGAGCATTGTTGTTTTGTATAATTGCCTTGCGCCCGCGCGTGTGTTATAATGGGCAAAAAGTTTTTCGGAGCATATATGAAAGCCATTGTTTCCGTCATCGGCAGAGACCGCACGGGTATCATCGCCAAAGTTTCGGGCAAACTCTTCGAAATGAATGTCAACATCGAGGACATCTCTCAGACCGTTATGCAGAGCGCGTATTTCACCATGATTATGATGATCACTTTGCCCGACGGCGTGGGGATTGCCGATGTCAACGCCGCGCTTGCGCCCGTCGCCGCCGAGCTCGGCGTGGAGATACGGGCTCAGCACGAGGACATCTTCAACTCCATGCACAGAATTTGAGGTGAGTATGCTCAACCAGAAGGAAATCATCCAGACCATAAGCATGATCAAGGATCAGCACCTTGACATACGCACGGTCACTTTGCATATCAGCCTTTTCGATTGCATTTCCGAGAGCGCGGAGCGCACCGCGGACAACATCCGCCGCAAACTTTCGCCTCTCGCGGCGAAGCTCGTCGCCACCGCCGAGGACATTCAGGCGAAATACGGCATACCCATTGTCAACAAACGCCTTTCCGTGTCGCCCGTCAGCCTGATAGGCGCGGCGAGCGGCGGTTACGCACTCATAGCAAGGGCAATGGACGAGGCGGCCAAGGAGAACGGCATAGATTTCATAGGCGGGTACACCGCGCTCGTGCAGAAAGCGATGACCCCCAAGGAAAGGGAATTCCTGCTCACCATTCCCGAAGTGCTGGCTTCCACCGAACGCGTCTGTTCCTCCGTCAATGTGGGCTCCACGCGTGCGGGCATAAACATGGACGCCGTTGCGCTCATGGGCGAAGTGGTCAAGAGGACGGCGGCGCTCACCGCCGACCGCGGCAGTATCGGTTGCGCCAAACTCGTGGTGTTCGCCAACGCCGTCGAGGACAACCCGTTCATGGCGGGGTCGTTCAACGGAGTCAGCGAGGGCGATTCCGTCGTCAATGTGGGCATATCGGGTCCCGGCGTCGTCAAGGCGGCGCTCGAAAACATACGCGGCGCAAGCTGCGATGTGCTGTCCGAGACAATCAAGGACACCGCCTTCAAAATCACCCGCATGGGCGAACTCGTCGGCAGGGAAGCGGCGGCGGCAATCGGAGCGCAATTCGGTATCGTCGACCTTTCGCTTGCTCCCACTCCCGTGCGCAGCGACAGCGTCGGAGAGGTGCTGGAGGCCATGGGACTTTCCGTAGTGGGCGCGCACGGCACCACCGCGTGTCTCGCCATGCTCAACGACGCCGTCAAGAAAGGCGGCACAATGGCAAGTTCACATGTCGGCGGGCTGTCGGGCGCGTTCATTCCCGTCAGCGAGGACATCGGAATGATAGAAGCCGTCCGCAAGGGCGCGCTGTCCATAGAGAAACTGGAAGCCATGACTTCGGTGTGCAGTGTGGGGCTGGATATGATAGCCGTGCCGGGCGACACCGACGCCAGCACCATTTCGGCAATCATCGCCGACGAAGCGGCAATCGGCGTAATCAACGGCAAGACCACCGCAGTGCGCGTCATCCCCGCCGTCGGCAAGAAAGAGGGCGACGAGGTGGAATTCGGCGGACTGCTCGGCAGGGCGCCCGTCATGGGACTGTCCAGGGGAAGCGCAAAGGAATTCGTTTCCCGCGGCGGCAGGATTCCCGCGCCGATACACAGTTACAAGAACTGAAAAAGCGGCTTTGCGCCGCTTTTTGTTTGGAGCGAATTGCGGCGCCGCCCGCGCCGCCGAGGGGGGAAATATGGATGTCTTGCAGGACCTGAAGTTGCTCGGGCAACCCGTGCACGCCTTGCGGATTCTGCGTCTGAAAGGGCGTATTTACCGCACCGTGTCGCGATTGAATGTGACATACTCTCCGTCCGCCGAGCCGTTGCCTTTCGAGAGACGGACTGAGGGCGAGAAGCGTATCCGTCGCGGCAAACGCTGGGGCGGTATGTACGACTGCGCGTGGTTTCATCTGACGGGCGAAGTGCCCGAAAGCGTCCGCGGAAGAAGACTTTTCGCCGTCGTCGATGTGTTCGGGGAAGGGCTTGCTGTCGACGCGGACGGCGAACCGTTGCGCGGACTGTCCCATGTGTTCAACATTGCGGGCGTCGCGGAGTATTTCAATCCGCCCGTCGGCAAAAGCGTCGTGGAGCTGCCCGTCGGTTGCGACAGGGTGGATATGTGGATCGACTGCGGCTTCAACGGCATTTTCGGCAAGGACATTCTCTGCGGCAGACTGCGCCGCGCCGACCTCGCCGTCCTCGACGAAACCGCGTACGCCTTTTATTTCGACTATCTCGCCGCGGCGTTCCTTGCCGTAGCCTGCAAGGGCGAAAGGAGGAGGAGCGTTTTCCGCGCGTTGAACAAAGCGTACCGCGCGTACGAATGTGGCAACGCCGAGCGCGCCCGCGCAATTCTTGCCGAAGTGCTTTCTCTTCCCTCCGACAGCGACCTTTCGCTTTCTGCGGTGGGGCACTCCCACCTCGATCTCGCGTGGCTGTGGCCGCTGCGCGAGACCGCGCGAAAAGCCGCCCGCACCGTGGCGACCGCCGTGTCCAATCTCGAAAAATTCCCCGATTATGTTTACGGCGCAAGTCAGCCGCAGGAATTCGCGTGGCTGAAAGAGAGTCACCCCGCGTTGTATGCAAAGGTAAAGAAATATGTCGCCGAGGGGCGTTTCGAATTGCAGGGCGGTATGTGGTGCGAGTGCGACACCAACCTCACGGGCGGGGAGTCGCTGATAAGGCAATTCCTGTACGGCACGCAGTTCTGGGAAAGGGAATTCGGCGTGCGCGTGAACAACTGCTGGCTGCCCGATGTGTTCGGCTACACCGCCGCGCTTCCGCAGATTATCGCGGGGTGCGGAATGAAATATTTTATGACCCAGAAGATAAGCTGGAACGAACACAACGATTTTCCGCTGGAGACTTTCGTGTGGCGGGGACTGTCCGACGACGGGGTGCTGGTGCACCTTCTGCCCGCAAACACCTACAACAGTTCGGGCGCGGCGCCATCGCTTGCCGAACTTTACGCCAACCACAGGAAAAAGGACAAAATCTCCGACGAGGCGCTCGTGCTGTTCGGCGCGGGTGACGGCGGCGGCGGTCCTTGCGAGACCAACATCGAACTGATAAGGAGATATGCCTCGACGCAGGGATTGCCGAAAATAAAATTCGGCAGGGCGGACGAGCTGTTCGACAGGCTGGCCGCGCACCGCGACGAATATCCCGAATATAAGGGCGAACTCTACCTGGAAAAACATCAGGGCACATACACCACGCAGAGCAACAACAAAAAGTACAACAGGATGTGCGAGTACGCCTTGCACACGCTGGAAGCCGTGGGCGCGATCGCCGCGCGCAAAGGTTACGCCTATCCCGCCGACAGAGTGGCGGAGATATGGAAGGAAGTGTTGCTGTATCAGTTCCACGACATACTGCCGGGCTCCGCGGTCACGAGGGTGTACAAGGAGACGGACGAAGCCTATGCGCGGTTGCTGGCGGAGCTGTGCGACCTGACGGCTCGGGCGACGGCGTACCTTGCCGAGGGCAGGGGCGGCAAAGCCTTTTTCAACCCCGCACCCTATGCGAGGGAAGGCTTCGAGCGGGTGGACGGCGAATGGTACGCCTATGCCGCCGCGCCTTATTCTTTCGCCGCGGCAACCCCCGTATCCGTCGTGCCGAACGGGGTGAAAGCGGGCGGCGGCGTCATCGAAAACGAAGCCGTGAAAGCCGTGTTCGACGGCGACGGCCGTCTTTGTTCCGTGGTGGACAAAACTACGGGAAAAGAGTTTAATAACGGCTTTTTGAACAGATTAAATGTCTATCACGACAAAAAACTGATGTACAATGCGTGGGATATAGACATAGGCTACACCAAGCGCAAACCGCGCCCGTTCAAGCCCGTGTCGACCCGTTTTTACACCGAGGGAGCGGCGGCGGTCGCCGAAACGGAATATGTCTACGGCAAGTCGCGCATCGTGCAACGCGCGGTACTCGCCGCGGGCAAACCCTACATCGAATTCGACACCGAAGTCGACTGGCACGAGACGCACAAAATGCTCCGCGCCGAATTCCGACCGTCCGTATTCTCCGACAGAGTTACCTGCGACATACAGTTCGGCAACATATCCCGTTCCACCCGCACCGACAACAAAATCGATTGGGCGCAGTTCGAAATCTGCGCGCACAAGTACGCCGATGTTTCCAACGGCGGTTTCGGGTGCGCCGTGATGAGCGACGGCAAGTACGGCTATCGCGTCAAGGACGGGCTAATCAGTCTCAACCTGCTGCGGTCGCCCGTCTATCCCGACAGGCAAGCCGACCGCGGCAAGCACCGTTTCAGGTACGCTTTTTATCCGCACGCGGGCGACTGTTTCTCCGCCGAGGTGCCGAAGTGGTCCTATCTGTTCAACCTGCTTCCCGTGACTGCCGACGGTTGCGCCGCTGAGACGGCGCCGCCCGTGTCCGTGCGGGAACGCAACATAATCGTCGAGACAGTCAAGCCTTCCGAGGACGGCAAGGGCACCGTCGTGCGCCTGTACGAAAACGAAGGCAAGGCGACCCGCGCGGAACCGGAAATCGGATTTCCGTACGGGCGGGCGTATGTCGCCGATATGCTGGAGGGCAACCGCACGCCCTGCGACGCTGCCCTCGATTTCAAACCGTACGAAATAAAGACGCTGTATCTCGACTGAGTTCGGAAGCGGAAGCAAACGGAAGAGCGGAACATTGCGTTCCGCTCTTTTTCGTTGTTTGCCGTGGAGTGCAGACGGGATTACTCGTCTTTGTTTTCTTCTCCGTCGGAGTCCATGCCGTCGCCGTCCGCATTGTCCGTGCCGTCGGAGTCCGTACCGTCGTCGGTCGCATTGTCCGCGTCGTTGTCGGGCGAGGGTGCTGCCGCCGTTTCGGGCGCGGTTTCGTCCTTCGCGCTCTTTTCGGACGCGTCGGTTTCCGCCGTTTCGGGCGCGGTTTCGTCCGTCGTGAGGTTTTCCGTCGTTTCGTCGAACACTCCGTCCGTCGTCGCCGTTCCGTTTTCGGGAGCGTCGGCGACTGCCGCCTGCGCTTCCTCGGCTCGGGCCGCTTCGCGACGCGTTTCGTTTTCGGCGCGGATTTCCACGAGTTTAGCGTCGGTGATTTCGTATTTGTGCATGGGTATCGCCTGCAGTATGCAGCCGAGAGCGGGCACTATCGTAATCAGCACGAACATCATCAGCGTGATGTCGGGATATTGCGCCGCGAAATTGAGCGAGAAGGTTTCGCCCGCGTCGGTCGCCGCTTTGATTTGCTTGCTCAGCGAATCTATAACGGGGGTGTAGCTGACAAAGCCGAGCAGTAGGTTGGATATGAGGATTGCGATACCCGACGACAGTTTGGAGTTGAATGTCAGCCCGCTGAAGAAAATGCCGTCGTTGCGCTTGCCTGTTTTCCATTCGATGTAGTCCACGCTGTCGGCAATCATGACGGGCTGCAACGCCATCGTGAAGCCGCTCGAGAATCCGAACAGCGCGAGCATGATTATGATTGCGGCGAGATACCCCGGCTCGTGCAACGATTCGAGGCTGCGGAAACAGATGAAGAACATCGCAAGCGCGGGCACCGCGCTGAGGTACGACGACCATATATACAGCCGCTTTTTGGTCAGTTTGCTCCCGAACAGGGGAGTGAGCGCCATTGACGCCAGCATACCCACGAGGAAGGGCGCGCCGAGGTATATTATCCACAATCCCTCGTTGCCGTTGCCCATAACCCATTTGCAGAAATACATTCCCGCGGTGAGCAGCAGCGTTTTGGTGCACCCCAGCACCGCCGATATGAACACTCTGAGGAAGGGAGTGTTGCTCTTTATCGTTCTGAAGGCGCCCTTGACATCGGTCTGGCTGGTGTCCACCGCCTGCACGCGTTCACGCACGAAGGGGAACAGCACCTTGAACAGTATCATTCCTACGACCACCCATATAAGAGTGGTGAAGAGGTAGCCCTGTTGCTGCGAGAAATAGCCCGCCTGATTGGCAAGCCCTTCGTTGGGGAAAATGCCGAGGTCGATTCCGCCGATGGCGTTTTTCATCGGAGCGTAGATTGCGGTGACCACCGCTCCGCAGTTGCCGACGACGCGTGCCGCCGATATGAGCTTGGTGCGTTTACCCTCGTCGGGCACCATACGCGAGGGCAGACTCCAAAGAGGAATGTCGCCCATCGTGTATATCGGCGACCACAGGAAATATATCATCACCAAATACGCTATGCGCGCGCCCATCGGCCAGTCGGATATGGGCATGAACAGCAGCAGCGTTATGATCGCGACGGGCAGGGGCATATATTTGAGATAAGGACGACACTTGCCCCAGCGCGATTTCGTCCTGTCGACGATAAATCCCATTACAGGGTCGTTGAGGGCGTCCCATATCCTGCACAGCGTGAATATGATGCCGACGACGGAAATGTCGATGAAAACGACATCGGTGTAATAGAGAGACAGAGCCGCGCCGATGATGTTGTAGATGATGTTCTGCCCGAGCATACCCACGAGGAAAGCCGCGCCTTCGCGCCGCGAGTAGTCCCCCATCTGTTTTTCGGCAACGGGAAAAGACCAGGTCAAAGCCTTCTTGATAAAATTCATAAATTCCCCCCTCAGAGTTTTGTTGTACGAAAAACGGCGCGCGCGCCGTTTGACTACTGTTTGCTCGGCAGACACTCAACGGCAACGAGGTTGCCTTCGAGAGCGAACTTCCCTTCGGCGGCGTAGGGCAGGAAGAAATAGTCGCCGCGTTTCAAGCCGCGCTCGTAATTCTCGCCCGTGATTCTGCCTTCGCCGTCCACGACCGCCCACACCGCAGGCCCGAAATCCATTGTCACTTTGCCGCCCGAAAGAGTGTACCTCTTTTCGGCAAAGCACGGCGTGTCGTCATAGGAAATCAGCCATTCGATTTTGACTTTGTCGTCCGAAAACGCGGTTTTCGGATTCACTTTCGACTCCTCAACCGCCGATTCGCCGAATTTGTTGCAATCGAATATGCTCATCGCCGTGTCGCGCGGAAGACCGAGATATTTCTCCTGTTCGGTGACCCGCGATTCTCCGCACCAGTTTTCGATTTGTATGGTGAAGTCCGTCGGCTCCTGCACTTCGAGTATGGTGCAGCCCGCGCCGATTGCGTGGATAAGCCCCGCACGAATGAGATAGACATCGCCCGCTTTCACCTTTACGGGAGTTATGTAACGGGTGAGTATGTCGCGCTCGTCGAGGGAGCGGTCGGCGGCGGCTTTCAGGGTGTCGAGGTCGATTTTGTCCTTGAATCCGAAGTACAGCACGGCGTCGTCGTTTCGTGTGGCGAGCACCAGCCACGCTTCCGTCTTGCCGTAGGGCGAGCCGAAATGCCGTTTGGAAAAGTCCGGCGTCGGGTGCACCTGCACGGGCAGTCTTATCGCGCTGTCGAGATATTTGACGAGACAGTCGTATTTCCTGCCGCCGAGCAGCAGGTCGGGATATTCGCCGAGAAAATCGTCGAAGAAAATTCCCGTGCCCTCGACGACGGACACTCCGTCGCGCTCGCCGAAATAGACGGGATTTATGGCCTTGACTTTGCTTGCCAGCCATTCCTCCGGGAAGTCATTGTCGCCCGTCGCGTCTCCCATGAGCGGCAGAAAACCGCCGCCCCCCTTGTAGTTGCGGAAAACGCGGTTGCGTTCGAAAAATATCGGTTGCCTGCAAACATTTTCTTTATCGGTCGCCATAATTGCTCCTTTTGAGTTCAAGCACTTGCGGCAGAGTGGGCATTGCCGTCGCCGCACCTTTTTCGGATATTGCGTACGCGCACGCGGAAAGCGCGAATTTCACGGCTTCGTCGGCGCCTTCCACTGTGTACGGGAAACCGCCGCTCAGAATGTTGTAGACGATACCGCCCACGAAACAGTCTCCCGCGCCCGTGGTGTCCACGGCTTTGCGGGGCACCGCGGCGTAGTCGCGGTGCGCGAGGTCGGGCGCCCACACCGACGCGCCCGCCGCCCCTTTGGTGACAAAAACCAACTTGGCGTTCGTCGCCGCGGCAAAGACGCGTTGCACGCCCGCCTTTTCGTCGTCCGTGCCCGTGAGGAAAAGCAGTTCTTCGTCGGTTACTTTGACGATGTCGGCAAGCGGGAAGAAGTCGAAGACCGTCTTTCTCAGCGCGGCTTCGTCGTTGTCCCACAGATTTAGACGCAGATTGACATCGAAACTGACGGTCGCGCCCGCAGCACGGGCAAGTTCGGCAGCCTTTTCGATGGCGTCGCGGGTGGGAGACGGCTTTAACGAAATTGAACAGAAATGCAGCACATCTTCGCTCGCGAACATATCTTCCGTGACCTCGTCTGGCGACAGCGAAGCGTCGGCGGGAGTATCGCGGTAGAAGAAAAATTCACGGTCGCCGTCGCTTGACAGGGCGACGAAAGCCAATCCCGTTTTGCAGGCTTTGTCCACCACCGTGAGCGAGGTGTCCACGCCGTAGGATTTCAACTCGGCAAGCAGAAAACGCCCGAAAGCGTCGTCGGCGAGCTTGCCGAGAAAACACGCCCTCACCCCGAGTTTTGCCGCCGCAACGCACACATTCGCGGGCGCGCCGCCCATTTTTGCGGTGTATGTCAGCGACCCCGCCCCGTCGGGCAACATATCGGCGATACAGTCTCCCATACAAATCAGTTTGCCCATAAATCTCCTTTGAGTGCGGGTGACGGCGATTGCGACGGCCGCCCGTGCCCGCACGGCGCGCACCCGTCCGCACGCCCGCAAGACACTATGATTATACTTGCGCGCCGCTCATCTTTCAATATCCCGACGGAAATTTGCCGCCCGTATTCCCGAAATTGTTTTTTCGCCCGTACGCGACAAAAAATGTCCTCGTCCTTTTTTGCCTTTCCGCACCGCATGAATTTGTCGCCCGTCCGCCGTGCGGGCGGGGCTGTCAGAGTGCGCCGCCGTTTTGCAGTCCGCGAAGCGACAAAAGCGTTTCGCAATTCGGCGCAACACTCCATTTCTGCGCCGTCGACACCGCTTGCGGTTTTCTCGGCTTATTTGTTTGCGCTTGACACCCGAACCGTCGGTGTGTTATCTTGCGTACGGAAATAGACCTGTGGTATTGAGAGCTTCGGCTCGACCGCTACCGCCAATAGGCTATTTCTTTTTTTATTCCTTTCGATTGCTCCGAGCAACAAACCGAAATGCCGAAGCAAAGAAAAAGCACCGCGGTTGCGGTGCGTTTTGGTGCCGAGTGTCGGAATTTGGACGAACACAGGGAGAAAGAAAAAGCAGACCGCGTTGCTTTCTCAATCTGCTTTT